>NZ_MEIH01000325.1:0-62809 GCF_001723155.1 Haladaptatus sp. W1 | reverse complement strand
CAACTTCTCCCCGATAATCAGCAATCGTTTCGAGCATCGCGATGGCGGCGAGATGGTACTCGTAATATGATTCGAGTGATTCCGGACCGATATCTGGATTCGTGACGATTGTTTCTGTTTGGGGAGATGCTGCTTGCTCTGCTGATTTTGCGATGTCTTCAGTCATCGCCTCTGAGGTATTTGGATTAAGGACGAGAATTGTATTCATCAGAGGGAACCTTGTATTACTGCTTCTTGGTCGCGGACTGGAAATCCTGCACCGCTTCTTCAACAGTGAGATACGGTCGATGGATGTCCGGGAACTGCGTATCGAGTTCGTAGCTGAAGCGCGTTATTTGTGAGGCCTGCACTGCTGATTCGGCGAGCGTATCTGGTTGGTCAAAGACTTCCCGCGGTGAGCCTTCGATCAATTCTTGTCCATGTTTGAGACAGATAACTCGATCACAGTACTGTTGTATAATTGGAATGATGTGGGTGACGATGATGATCGTTCTGTCTTCTTCTTCTTTGAGCCGACGAAGGAAATTCATGATCTCGATAGACTGCTGAGCATCTTGGCCGGTTGTCGGCTCATCAACGATGATTGTGTTGGGTTTCATCGCCAAGATCGAAGCGATTGCGACTCGCTGGCGCAACCCTTTCGTCAATGAGTTCGGGTGTTCGTCGAACAACTCCTCTCTTACTCCAGCGACTTGTGCAGCTTCGTGAGCGCGTGCATCGACCTCCTCATCACTCATCCCGAGATTTCGGGGGCCATATGCAATTTCGTCCCAGACCGAGCGATTGAATAACTGATGATCCGGGTTTTGGAACACATACCCAACTTTCTCAACAATTTCGTTTGCGCTTCTCTTTTCACGTGTATCGATTCCTTCGACTATCACGTCACCTTGCGTCGGTGAGAGCGTCGCGTTCAGACATTTAGATAACGTGCTTTTTCCGGCTCCGTTCTGTCCAATCAACCCAACGATTTCTGCCTCTTCGAAGGCAACATTCACACCGTTCAGGGCTTTCGTCCCATCGGGATACGTCAGGTGGAGATCGTTCGTTTCGATTAATTTTTCCATATTTCGTCCTCCGTTTTTGCTAGGTTTTCACAGAGCGAGACTGCCTCGTCAATTGTGAGCGGTACCTCGGTCTCCTGATTCGTTGCTGACTGGAGTTGACGCGCAAAGAGAGTCACTTCTGGTGCGAATAAGTTGGTAAGCTCCGCATCAGAGAGTTTTCCAAAGAACTGACGAGGTGGGTCTAAGTGTGTTATTTCACCGTTGTCGATAAAGGCGAGTCTATCCGCGAGCGGCGCTAAGTATTCGATATCGTGTTCTGCAATGATAACTGTCTTATCTTCCTTAATGAGCTCGCTAATTATTTCGAACACCTGTGCTTTCCCATGAGGGTCAAGCATGTTGGTCGGCTCATCGAAGACAAAAATATCGGGTTTCATGGCGATCACCGACGCGAGGGCCACCCGCTGTTTTTGTCCACCAGAGAGTTCTAGTGGCGATTTATCGAGTAAGTCTTCGATGCCAACTTTTTCTGCTGCAGCATGAAGGCGTGTATCGATCTCATCGACATCAAGACGAAGATTTTCGAGGCCGAAGACGATTTCGTCCATCACATTCATCATCGTGAACTGAAGTTCGGGATCCGAGAAAACGAAGCCCACAGTTGACGCCAGTTCACGCTCATTCATCTCCTCGACAGATGTCCCATAGAGCTTGACGTTGCCGTCTTTCACCCCATCCGTCGATTTTGGAATCATTCCACTGATGGACTTCAAGAGCGATGTCTTGCCGTTTTCGTTCGCTCCCACGATTCCGAGAACTTCACCTTCTCCAACGTCGAGTGTGATATCGTCCAGTGCGTTACTGTCCGCATGGAGATATCGCCAATTGAGGTTCGTAATTTCTACTGCTTTCGTCATGAGTTCACCGTTTTAATTATGATTGGACTGCGTTTCGAAGGTAATCGTACACGATTCCCTGGTCGTACTGGAACCATCCTTGGAACAGCGCAAGATAGAACACGACCAATGCAATTCCGATTGCTCCAATGATGACGACATAGTCGCGAAGATGCATCTGGTACTGTGTTTGAAGATAGTTCGGTCGACTCTTTTCGAAGAGGCTGAATTCGAAATCGTGGTATCCACGTGCAAACAGGGCATCTTCGATGTGCGTAATCCGCCTGATCGCAAGCGTGAACAGTGGAACAATGTACATGACGTAGTGTTTCACTTTGTTAGTCACGGACATTCCTCCAGTGTCGAGGCCTTTGGCGTGTTCGGCTTCTCGAATCGTCGATAAGTCGTCGAGGAATAGCCCTGCCGACCGAAACGCTAGTGAGAGGACGTACACGACACCGAACGAGATATTAAGTTGTCGGAGTGCAACAATGATGTCTCGTTCGCGATTTGTAGTCGCATAGAAGATCGCGGCGAAGACAAGGGCGATGATACGCCAGTAATTCGCGAATGCGAACATCAGTGGTTCGAAATATCCTGTTACGAAGCCCGTTTTGAAAGCGACCATCCCCGTTGTGTTCCCCGGGAAGAATAGATATGTGCCCACCATGAAGATGAACATCGTGACAATTAACGGGAAGAAGAATTTGAGTCGCTCAACGGTCACGTTTGCAGTCAATAAGAGCATTATCCAGATACCAACGAGCATTATATTTAGCTCGGTGGTAAGGACTGCAAGTGGGAGGAACGCGAAAATGACCATTATCGATAGGCGCGTCAATGGATGGAAACTGTACACCCATGATTCGGCGGGAACGTAACCGAATAACGTTTTTTTGCGTCTTTGCGTTGGGGCGTCCTTCGCTTCCACCCCCTTTTGTTCTGTGACCGGTAGGTTCGCATTGTCTTGCGTTGCCTCGTGTGTTGCCATCATATAGCATAGAGAGAGTTCAATGGATAAACGTTCAACCTCCCATGGGAGGTGGTGAACATCCTAATTGCCTTTGTTCACGAATATTTCTACTTTACAACATTTAATTAAATAATAAGTGATTTTGAAACTAACTTCTACCTCCCATGGGAGGTTATAGTCTTATCCACATTTGCCAAGTGGTACCTACTGTCATGCAAGACGGTGATGAATATGGGTTCGACTGAAAACATTGGTAATGTAGAAAAGGAATCAACTGGTAAAAAACCGGAAGTGGATGGTCGTGAAGTCTGGGAAGTTCACGAAGGCGAGCGTCGAGAATCAGGCCCCGTCCACGTAATAATGACTGCGCTCTTCATTGGGATCGGAATCGTCGTCGGTACCTTCGGGAGTCTCGCGGTTCCCATTGGTTTCGTATCGGCGTTCTGGCCCGGCCAAGCTGTCCAAGCAGTTGGGGCAGTCTGGTTCGGCGGATGGGGAATTATTGCTGGTACCATCTTCCCTGTCATTTCAAACACGATCAGTGGTTCCGCTCCGCTCCCAGTGTCGCTCGCGTACCTACCAGGGAATGCAGTTCAAGCTGGGCTAGCCGCATGGGCGATGAAACGATTCAATGCGCATCCAGCCCTCAAAACGAGGCGTGATTGGGCGATCTTCATCGTCTTCGGTGTCATCGCAGCAAACTTCGTCGGTTCACTCTGGGGTTCCGGTATCCTGCTAGCGTTCGGTCTCATCACGTCTCAGGCGTGGCCAGTCGTCTGGGTTGGCTGGTGGATCGGGAACACCATCCCTGGAATCATCTTTGGTGGAATCCTCCTGAAGTTCGTCTCACCGGTCATTATCGACAGCAAAGCCTTCGTGAAGAACTGGTGGGCGTAAGTCCCCGATTATCAATTTCGCTTTTCGGTCAGCCCGCATTCATCTACCGTTCGGTACCGGCGTGCCTCAAAATTAATCGAAAACAAGCGTGCCAGCGATACCCTCCCATGGGAGGTTGTGGGTTATTGACTGACGCAGAGTCATGGTTTCGTATGGCAATGGAACACGTGACTACTCTGGAGTGCACCCTGTGCGGTGAGACCTACGACCCGGATCAGATCATCTACACGTGCCCGAATCACGAGGGAGTCAAAGGCATACTCGAAGTGCAATATGACTACGATATCATCAACGATCGGTTCGACCAGCCACTTGACGGTGTTATCGACAGCCAGTGGAAATACCGTGCATTTCTCCCAGTTGATGACGATGCCGACCCCATCACCCTGAACGAAGGGGGCACCGACCTGTTCGACACGCCGAATCTGAGCGACGAACTTGGCGTCGACATCCGTGTTAAGGACGATGGGCGGAACCCCACCGGTGTGCTGAAAGACCGTGCGACGAGCGTCTCGGTTACGAAGGCCGTCCACATGGGGCAAGACGTGCTCACGTGTGCCTCGACGGGCAACGCGGCCGCATCTCTAGCTGGGTATGCGGCCCGCGCCGGACTGCCATGTCGAATCTTCGTCCCGGGCGCAGCCCCGGAAGGAAAGCTTGCTCAACCATTAGTCTACGGTGCAGACGTCTTGGCTGTCGATGGGAGCTACGACGAGGCATATGACTTGAGTATGGAAGTCACGGAGGAATTTGGGTGGTATAACCGCAACGCGGCAATCAACCCATTCCAGGTTGAGGGGAAGCGAACCGTCGGGCTTGAACTTGCAGAGCAAACGAAAGGCGATGTTCCGGACTGGCTCGTCTTCTCCATGGGTGATGGCTGTACGATCTACGGTGGCTGGAAAGGGTTCCGTGAATTCTACGAACTTGGCTTTGTCGACGAGACGCCCAAAATGCTCGGTGTTCAAGCCGAGGGGGCAAGTGCGATTCACGACACGTTCCACGACCATGACGACATCGATGAGGTTGCAGAAACGGTTGCAGACAGCATCTCGGTCGGTCGGCCGCGAAATACCGTCAAGGCCTGTAAAGCGCTCGAAGAAAGTGGGGGAACGTCACTCCTCGTCAGTGACGACGAAATTCTTGCAGCGGAAAAGACACTTGGCAGCGCAGAAGGAATCTATGCGGAACCTGCAGGAGCGGCCCCAATCGCAGGCGTTCAAAAGGCGCTCGACCAAGGCATCATCGAGTCAGACGAGAGCGTGCTTGCTGTCGTCACCGGATACGGATTGAAGGATACCAAAAGTGCGATGGAAGCCAGTGGTAAACCACAGCGCATTCAACCTGACCTGGCCGACGTCAACGCGCTGTATGGTGACGAACGCTCGTCGTCGCAATAAGGCGTAGTACAAATCAGGACGCGTTTACGCGTTTTTCTCGTTTTCTGGTCGGGATGAGCTCTCCCACTCCTCTGTCGACCGAAGCACCGTCCCTGACCGGTCTCCCGTTGGTTGCCCATCTTCGACCGCTATTGTTCCGTTAACGAGGACATATTGCATGCCATCAGCCAACTGCAATGGATTTTCGTACGTTCCATTCTCTTGTACCGTCTTGAGGTCAAAGGCCACGAGGTCGGCGTGATAGTCTTCAGCCACGCGTCCCCGGTCTGAAAGGCCAAGTACTGCCGCCGCATGCCCACTGGCTTTGTACACGGCAGTCTCAATCGACATCACTTCACGCTCTCTGACATACCGTTCGAGGATTCGAGCAAACGTTCCGATTGCCCGGGGATGGGGTTTTCCGCCGAAGATACCATCCGAACAGATGGTTCCTCGTTCATCAGCGAGGAACCGTTCGATATCTTCTTCAGCCATAATGAAGTCCGCCATCGTTACATCGAGGTCTTCTTCGACGAGTAAGTCGCACATCGCGTCGATTGGATCGAGATCGCGTTGGGCTGCAATCGAGTCAACCGTTTCGCCGACGTCCTGCCCACTGGCTGTATGGGTGATGAGAATGTTCTCCCACGTGCCCGCGGCCCGTGCAAGGTTTTCCCACTCGCCGTTGGATTCGATATCGGTGCGGATTTGCTCACGGATCTCGTGGTCTTGTAAACGGTCGAGAATATCTGACGAGTTCCCCTCTCGTGCCCAGGGGGGAAGTAACGCAGTGAGCATCGTTGATCCAGCAGTGTATGGATACTGGTCGAACGTTACTTCAAGACCGCGTTCATTGGCAGCATCGAGAAGGTCGATGATTGCTTCCGACTTGCCCCAATTGGCTTTTCCACCGACTTTGAGATGTGAAATATGTGGCTGACAGCCGCCTTCTTCACAGATACCGATATACCTCTCGATGGACTCAACGACGTAGTCGGTTTCGTTCCAGACGTGCGAGACCATGAAAGAGTTGCGTGCTTCTAGTGTTCGGGCTAACTCGACAAATTCGTCGTCACGACCATAGGAACTCGGTGGGTAGATCATGCCCTTGGACATTGCGAAGGCACCCTCATCGATGGCTGTTCTGAGCTCCTCGCAAACTGTGTCTATTTCCGCCGTCTCGAGTTCACGCGTTTCGAAGCCCGCGACCATAGAACGAAGATTCCCATGCGGAGCATAGTAGGCGCAATTGACCGCTGGCTCAGTTACCTCCAGTTCGTCGAGGAACTCACCGATCGAATTCCACGACCAATCGTCTTTTGTCCCTAACAGCGATTGGACGCGTTTTTGCCACTCGTCTTTGAGCGTTTCAGGCACAGGAGCCACACTGACACCGTCTTGTCCCATCACTTCGAGTGTAACTCCTTGTGTGAGCTTCTCCGGTGCGCCAGGATGATCGAATAGCCGAAGCTCCGAGTGAGCGTGCATATCGATAAATCCAGGTGCGAGGAACGAACCATCAAGGTCGATTATTCGGTCTGCACCAGCGGGATTATCTCCAACCCGCTTGATCGTGCCATCTTCAATGAGAACGTGTCCATCGTAGGGTGGCCGCCCTGTGCCGTCAACGATCGTCGCATTCTGAAATTCGATAGACTCTGCCATGTATGTGGGTTGCTTGCACGCGACAAAAACGGCACTACCTCCCATGGGAGGCTATTCAGTAAAAGGAAATGCCATCCTGTGATAGTATGACATGGATGTTGCGACAGTAAACAGTGAACGATTTCAGGACCGTTTCGAACTTTTCTGCCAGATTGGAGAAACGGAACGTGGTGGAGTAAATCGACCCTCTCTCTCGGATGCGAACCGAGACGCACGAAATCAGCTCGTTGAATGGTTCGAAGAAGCAGGACTGACGGTTTCTATCGACGAGATGGGCAATATCTTCGGTCGTCGAGACGGGAAAAACGCTGATGCCGCGCCGGTGTTATTCGGGTCACATATCGACAGCCAATACAATGGTGGTCGTTACGATGGCGTCGTCGGTGTTCTCAGCGCGCTTGAGGTGATTGAAACACTCAACGATGCGGACGTGGAAACTGACCGACCACTTGAGATTGTTGCATGGAGCAACGAAGAGGGTGTCCGATTCCAACCGGATATGCTCGGAAGTGGAGTTTTCACCGATATCTTTGACCTCGAATATGCGTATTCCCGTGAGGACAGTGATGGGTACGTCTTCAGCGACGAATTAGACCGGATTGGCTACAAAGGCGACGAGCCTTGTGAACCACGTGACCTTCACTGTTATTTCGAGCTTCACGTCGAACAGGGGCCATATCTGGACGAACAAGATTTGAGCATAGGTGTCGTCGAAGGTGTCTACGGCTTCTCTTGGCTCAATGCTAGTTTCGGTGGGAAAGCCGACCACGCTGGACCGACGCCGATGCATCTCCGAAACGACGCACTTGTCGCCACTAGCGATGTTATCAATGCTGTTCGACGTCTCACGGCAACCGGCGGGACGGATTTGGTTGGGACTGTCGGATCGGTTGACGTCTATCCAAACTCGATTAACGTCATTCCGGAACAAGTTGAGTTCACCATCGACCTCCGGTCATACGATAACGAGGTTGTTGAGCAAGCTGTCGAACAGATTCAAAACGAGATCAGATATGCTGCAGATCGGGAAGGCGTCAGTTGGGACTGTGAGGAGATTATGCGCGTCGACGCCGATCCGTTCGATGACGACTGTGTCGCTACGGTCGAACGGGCAGCTGAGTCCGTCGGCGCGGACTATATGCGAATGGTCAGTGGGGCAGGTCACGATGCGAACTATCTCAATACGATTTGCCCGACAAGTATGATATTCGTTCCAAGTGTTAACGGAATCAGTCATACCGAGGGCGAGTTCACAGAGTGGGATGATGTTGTGACTGGTGCGAATGTCCTCGTGCACGCGGTCACAGAGAAGGCTGCGATGACGGAAACGACTGAAATATCACAATGACAATCGACACGCTCCTCACTGGTGGGACCATCGTCACAGCCACCCACACGTTCAACGCGGATGTTGCAATTACCGATGGAAAGATCAGCGCTATTGGCTCACAAACAGATTTCCCTGCGGCTTCTGAGGTCGTCGACGTTTCTGGGAAGCTCGTAATGCCGGGGTTCGTCGACCCACACGTTCATATCGACGATTCAGCATCGATTGATACATACGAAACTGCGACCACTGCTGCTGCCTTAGGTGGAATAACCACTGTCATCGATTTCGCGTGGCAGACAGCGAACAACAATCCAGAAAACCCTCCACGGCCACTACTTGAAGGAATTGAACGGAAACAAGAAAAAGCAGAGGATGCGCTCATCGATTACAGCCTCCACGGAGGGATAACCGTTGAAACTGATAGCGTCCTTGACGAACTCTCTACGGCAGTCGAGATGGGCGTCACATCCTTCAAGATGTTCACAGCGTACGATTTCGGGATTTCAAACGGATTTATCTACAAGGTATTGGATCGAATCGCCGATCTAAATGCAGTCGGAGTGTTCCACACCGAAGACAACTCGGTCTGTGAAACCTTGGTGGAAGACTGCAAATCGAGGGGTCGGAATGACCCTATGTGGTACCCTCAATCACGGCCGGACTTCGCCGAAGCGATGGCCGCCGAGAATGTCCTCAGGATGGCGATGGACACAGGGGCAAAATATTACGGTATTCATACATCATGTAGAAAATCAGCAGAGGTCATCGATCGGTTCCGAAACGATGGTAGTCAGGTACGCGCAGAAACGTGCACTCACTATACAACGCTTGATGACTCAGTCTACGAAACACAAGGAAACCTCCCACTCATCGCGCCACCGATTCGAAAACCAGACGACATCGAGGCGATGTTTGAATACCTTCGGTCTGGAACGCTCGACATCGTCTCGACTGATCATGCACCACATTCCAGTGAGAGCAAACAGGTCGACTGGTGGGATAGTCCATATGGGGCTGGAAGTCTCCAGAGAAGCGTCCCTGTGTTCCATGATGAAGCTGTGAACAGGCGAGGACTTGGGTATCCCTTCTTAGTACGAGTAATGAGTACAGCCCCTGCACAGATATTCGGATTGTCAGAGAAAGGGACGCTTGCTCCAGGAACTGATGCTGATATTGTCGTTTTCGATCCGGAGGAGACCAAACGCATTAGTGGGGATGAAAATGCATCGCGGGCCGATTTCACTATCTACGAAGGTCGCGACGTGACTGGAACAGTTCAGCAGACATACGTCCGAGGAGAACGCGTCGTTGACGAAGGAAATGTAGTGGGTCGACCAGGCCATGGTCAGTACGTCTCACGTTCACTTCCTGAGTGGGACCCCACGCGTTGAACCAGAGAAATTGATTGGTGCACGGGAACACACGAGCTATAGAGAATTAAAAAATGTATTGTTATTATCTAAATTATAATAAAATAATAATAAATTCATGATCACAGATTTCACACTTACCTGACCTGCATGTCCCCGACGATGGCAGGCGGTACTATAATACGATTTGACTGTGAGGTGTTCACACATGGCAGTCAACCACATTGAAACCCTCGAATGTGCACTTTGCAACGCGACATATGATCTTGATCCGGTCAGAGACGCGTATCCGAACCACGAGGGGGTATCCGGAATTCTAGACGCTAAGTACGACTGCGACGCGGTGAAGGAAACTGATAGTCGGAGCCCCGATCATGAGTGAGGACCTAGACGATTCGAACCACTACCCGACAGAACTCCCATCACTTGCGGCTACACTGGTCCGCATCGAATCCGAAAATCCACCCGGAAACGAGCGTGCCTGTGCCGAGTACATTCACGATTGGTTCCAACACCATGGGATCGAGACGACGCTGGTCACCGAGCCAGATGCCACTCGACCACAGGTCGGTGCTCGAGTCGGAACTAGCGATCCGACACTCGTCTTAAACGGTCATCTCGACGTTGTCCCTGCTGGCGATCCCGACGAGTGGACATACCCGCCATATGATGGCGTCATTGACGAGGGACGGCTATACGGCCGTGGCAGCGTAGACATGAAGACAGGAGTTGCCATAGCCATGCTCACGGCGTATACCCTCCGTGATGAGATTAAGGAAGGGGATCTCGACGGGTCGATCGTCGTCCACGCCGCGATAGGCGAGGAGACTGCCGATCCTGGGACAAAATCGCTCCTCGAAGCAGGCTTTGATGGCGATTTTGGGGTCGTTCTTGAGCCCACCGAAATGCGGGTTGCAACCAGTGAGAAGGGGATGGCGTGGTACGAAATCGGATGGCCGGGAGAACCGGCACATGCGAGCAGACCCGATCAAGGTCGTAATCCCATCGAACATGTTCAACCCGTTATCGACGCGCTCGCGGACTACGATGCCCGCCTTCGCGAGCGAAACGATCCACTATGTGGACGAGCGTATGGTACCGTCACACAGGTAATCGCAGGGGCCGATTCGAACAAGGCTGTCCTTCCAGAGCGGGCATACGTGACGCTGGATCGTCGGATTCTCCCCGACGAGACCATCGCCGGAGTGGACGACGAGGTTGCCGCACTGGTCGATGATCTCGAAACTGAACATGGAGTTACTGCCACATGGCAACGGCACGAAACCTATGCCTCGGCCGAAATCTCGGTTGATCACCCGCTGGCAGAGATCTTTCGAGAACACTCGGCTGCGGTCGCAGACGTCTCCTCCGAACCCTGGGGGATCAAAGCCTCGACCGACGTTCGAGACTTCATTAACAGTGCGGGGATTCCGGCCATCACATGGGGGCCCGGAAGTTTGGAGCAGGCGCATACCATCAACGAGTACATAGACCTAGCTAACGCAGAGGCAGGAATGATAATCCTCGAACGGGCGGCAAGAACTCTTCTGACGAGAGAGTCCTGAGCATTCAATTGAGCAACCGAGATAAGAGCAAGCTCATGAATCAACAAGGAAGCGAATTGTTCACAGAATCAGTTTATAAAGCGTCACAAAAGGCTGTAGATGCGTTCGAGAACCCGCGTTTATCCGTCGAACAAGGCACGCAACATACCGGTTACCGTCGAAACGAGAGAAGGGAAACTTAGCCTCACTACTCTAGTTGAACACCTGTTTGGGCTACTGCTTCTTCAAGAGATCCTTCCGCGATCAATTTAGCGGTCGAAGCAATCGTATCACTCAACTGTGCGTCCTCTCGTGGGAAATCAACAGACTCCTCAATACAATCAATCACGTTCAGCAACGGTTCACTGAGGGATATTTCTGGCCAACTGACACCACCGGATCGTACAAAGTAGTTCGGTCGCGAGGATATATCATGACTTCGCGATGCGTTGCTGGAGAGTCCGTGTTGCTATCTTCCCCATGCTATGGATATCCTCTTGGCCAGCAGAGACGGTAATTGAATGAGCACTACTCGAAGAATATCGTTGTCAGTCGCTTCCTCTGTATATCGGCCATTAAGTGTCACACTCTCTCATCTATCATCGTAGGCGTTAGCTCGTTCCCCATCATTATCCGTCCGGCATCATTCGCTCAATGGGGGGATAGTTAGCTCCAATCCTTCTCGCGTCCTGATCGTGCCGCCCCGACGCCAGACTGATTCTTCTCGCTGACGAGCGTTTTGTTGCCGTTCTTTACGTCGTTGACGGACCCAATTAATGAGATCATCGATTCGCACTGACGCGATACCAGTCGGATCCGGTTGTAGATGAGACTCTAAGAGCGCTCCAAGAAGTCGCCAGTAGACTCGATAGTCGTTGCCAACGCTTCTGCGTGCCTGCTGTATCCGTTCAGGGCGGTCTTGGAACTGATCTCTCCATACCTCTTCCGCCTTCCGACGGGCACTACGCACCGCTCCCGTCAGATCATTCCGACGGGCACTACGCACCCCTCTCGTCAGATCAGTACCGAATGTTCGAGCCTCGGAAAGCAGTCGTGAATGTGGCGAAATGGTGTTGTCGTTGAAGATCCAAGACGTTAGAATCCCTGAAAAATCCACAATGAAAAAGATCTTCCAAAGATTTTCGTTGGCGTCGCCTGGGATGCTGAGTACGCCCACCATGGTTGCAACGGCAATGGCAGCCGGCCCGGCTGCCTCGGCGAAGAAGCTGGACACGACTCCTGCCTGAGCCAGCGCTGAGGTTGCGCTAGTGATAGCACCCATCTCTATACCGGTGGTAATGAGGAGACTGAATACGGTAGCTGCATCTCCGGCTAAGGCTACAAGGTCGCTAGCTGCATCTTCGTACTGTTCCTGTTCCAGCTTTTGAATCAGCGATTCTGCCGTGAATGGTGCCCCAACAACAGGTACGGATGTGCCTGCAAGCCCCTCCCCAACGCCTCCACGAATGCTGAGAATTAACGAAGTCACAGCTGCTTTCGATGCACTACGTTCTTCGGGCGTAGCAACTGGCAATTCTCGCAGCAGGGATTCTAGTTCTTTAATACCGATGTCTTCTTTTTTGGCTTCCGTTCCGCCGCCACTTTTTTGTCGGGCTTTGGCAATCGCACGCACCGCGCCCCATCCAGTACGTTGGCTTTCTCCCGGCGCCGGAGCCCGAATTCTTTCGGTTTGTTGTTTAATAATTCCTCGGAGAACATCCAATGTTTCTTCAGGTGTCTTTGGTTTTCCCCTAACTATTTTTGGCGATGGGACTTTATTTTTGCCGTCTGGACATGAGAAATCCTCCTGCTCACGCTGAAGATGTCGTCCTGGGAAGTCACAGTACAACCAAAAAAGCGTCTCCCAACGGGATATTTTTGCAAATCTTTGAATCCTATCTACAAATTCCTGCTTAATAAGGAATTGGACCCTTCCTCTTTTGAGGTCTTTTTGCAAAAATTTATTTCTAAAATATAATGATATTGGGGTTGGATTGTAAAATGGGGTTGGTTCAGTATTGATGGGACGAGCTGAATCTGTGTATAGTACCATCAAATCTTCAACTCGGAGTCTTTTTACCGCTTGATCAAAGTCTATTGGTGATTCAGGCATATCTACAATGTTATATCTTCCCAGATCTTGAGTCCCGGCCCTCGACATCGATCTCGACACTGGCACTTCCTTCCTCTGGCACGTCCGGGAGATGACAGAGGTTATCGACTGCTTCGATGTAGACGCCGTCCGCTGGAACGTCCACCTCGTAAGGGTCGTCTCCCTCAAGGTCGATATCGAAATCGAGCGACTGATCCGGACCGGTCAACCCGCCAACTATTCTATCCACTCGGCTTAGTGGGTTCGATACCTCTTCTGTCCGGAGTGGAACCACGAATTGAGTGCCATTGATGAATCCTTCGCCGAAGTCGAGGAGACGTTCCAAGTTTGAAATCTTCTCTTCTTCTGCTGGTGTCGGACTTTCTGGGTCGGAACTCAAAGCGACCACCAACACCCGCCGGACAGTTTCGGTGAAATCGGACGTACCGGTTAGGTTCCAAAGGTACAGAAGATATGCGTTGATGTAGAACGACCGATGGCAGTTGAGATGCTTGACGATACGATTGATGACGAACTCGGCGCGACCTACCGCTTCAATGGCCTCTCGCTCCTCTTCAACTGGCTTCAAAAGCGGTTTCAACTGCCCATTAACGATTGTAAGGAAACCGGGAAGGCGGCGAAGTGGCTCGGTTTCGCGTTTTTCATTGAATATCTTTTTGATTTTTCGTTCAGGTACCTCCTCAAAGCGGTCGGCGACATAGCTCTCTAACGCGATTGCGAGGCCGATGAGGTCTTGTTTTTCATCGGCCGTTAGTTCCGTATCGGCAGTTTCTTTTATACTCCGATACTGTTCATACAGCAAATTCATCGCGGCGAACTCCTCACCGAGCTCCTTATCGCTTGCCTTTTTTAAGCCGGAGTCACCCCACCCACCGCTCAGTTTCACCGAAAACGATTTGTCGACACTGTTGGCGTCTGGTTCCGTGAAATCGAATATATTTGCATGGTCAAACAGGTACTCGAACGCTGTTGCTGCGATTTCACCCGCACGTTCTTGAGCCTGAAAGTTGACCGGATTTGTAACGTCTTCAAGCGCGAGTTCCAGCTCTGCTGCCAGTCCCTGGTCGAGTAAGTGCGTTGCGAGAAAGTCACCGTTTTCCTTCACGAATGCATTGTCCATGACGAAATTCGTGATATCCAGCACAGCGACCGGTCGTGGCGGGAGGGGCTGTGTGGCGACATCGAACGTCTTCATGATATCGTAGACGTTGAGCGTCAGCGACCGGTCACGATATGGATTCGTTATCACTCGCCGTTCTTCAGCTTGGAAGACGCTTTCTGTTGTTCGACCGACCTCGGTTTTCTGTAGATTTTTCAGTTGACGGGCCGATTTCTGAGTCGTTTCCGAAAGCTTTTCTCTGGTACTCTGATGGCGGTTCTCGATGGATTTCGAAAAGGAACCGGTTACGTTGGCCCCGACGACGTCGTCGTAGGAAATCGAACCAGTTCCAGTCACGCCCCACTGTTTCGAGCGAGCAGAGGTTCGGGTGACATTCATCACTTCCTTATCCACGATGGAGTTTTCAAACGATTCCATCGACTCAGTGGATTTCAGCGTATTCTCTTCGAGTTTCGTCCGCAATGTCTTTTTGATTACTAGCGTGAGTGTTTCCGCTGGCGCGAGCGAGAGAACCGATGACAAGTCACCGAGTGATGTCTCTTTGAGGATCCACTGTTGATCGTACTGGAGATCCAGACCAAAGAAGAGGGTGAAGTCGTCTACTGGAAGACAGGCGATTGTAACCATCCCTTCGTCACCTTGTTCTGACTCCTCTTGTTCCAATCCTGGCAGTGTCCCAATCATAAGGGGCTCGCGGAACGAAACGGTATATGTTGGATTTTTCCCATTTTCTGGCCGACAGCAAGGCGGACATGGGCCGCGATTTGTCTCGGTACCTCGCCCAATAGAGCCATCTTCCTCATCATTTCGCCCGCCAGGGCCTTCATCCTCATTATCGCGTCCATCAGACCCTTTGTCGTCATCTTTACCGTCTCGACTGTCTTTCACGCCATTTTGACGCTTGTCGTCGCAACGACGACGAACTAATACCCACTCTTCCTCATCACGAATCGACTGCTGGGATGGATGGTTAGTTGTTTCATCATCTTCCATTGTTCGGTGACTTACCGTTTTGACCTCGCCACTGTCGTCAGGCTCATTCGTATCTTTCGTCATTTTATTGCCTCCAGTCCTGATGAATTTCTCTTGTAAACCTATTCCTAGTGTGAGCTTCCCAGCTAGTGTTCTAGCAGATACTATTTTAGAGCGTATAATTCACATTGATTGTCCAAAATATCCATCATTGTTTAACCGACCATTGAAAATCTTCCTTAGATAGCCACCCACTCATGTGATTTACTTTTACTTAGATCAGATCTATCGCAACTTCTGAGATGAGCGTGTGTCATGAAGAATCCAAGAGATTGCCCCCGTTGCGAATCTCAAAACCGCATTGACCCTCTTTGGTGTTTGAGTCGTGGAGGTCTACCATCCAAACGTCAAATGCGGGCTCGAATCCTCTTGAAATCGGCGGACTGACGACGATACTCCAGAAAAACGTCAAACCCGTTCTGGGAGGCAGAGCTCAAAGCGATTGCACCTACACGGCAAGACAACGAGTAATCACGAACTTCCTCACCCAACAACAGCGGTGTAGACAGTTCAACCCACTAGATCGGCTATATCAAACTCGGACCCACCGCCGTTAGTAGCGAAATAGTACAGTATCATAATTACCTTGCCAGGTAGGTTTATTCTCGTCCCAATCCCGAGAGGCTTTCTTGCTCCGCTGATCCGTCATCTCTGCGTTGGTTAGATACCATGTACAACATCTCCATCTCGTTGAGTAGGATGAGAATATCGAGTCGTATTGGGCGTTCCCGTATTGTTAAATATCAGAACAATACTCCACCATTATCACCATATTGGTATTCTTATGGCTCATGCGCACTGCCTTGCCCTTCGTCCGCGACTTGCGCAATATATTAGAGAAAAATAAAATGGAAAACATCAACCCAACGTTCCGGATCTCGACAACAGAGGTATGCTCAGGTCAACTATTGATTCATGGCTTCAGTGAGGTCCTCTAATGGACATTCTATCGTCACTTCGAGGTCGAAAAGACCGAAATACGAAATCGGATACAGAAAACCAAACAAAAGAACGACGTGCCCTTGTCGTCACTCATACGTCGGCTAGTGCGGGTATCCTGATGGCTCTAGTCCTATTTGCGATGGTGTTGCCAGGGATGGGGACAGCAGAACCTCGCTCCGTGAACTCTCCAGACACAGTGAGCCCAGCTATATCTTCAGCACCACAATCGAACATACTGCAACTTTCATCGACAGACTCAAAGTCGATTCAGACTGTTCCGTCCAGTCTCGGGGGTGCTCCGTATTCTACTGCCGATCTGGTTGAAGCCACGCTCATCTCCGAAGGGATTACTGTCTATTCAGTAACGGAACGGGATGGGACCCTGTATGTGATCTACGAAACGAATGGAACAAACGAGAGAGAAATAGCGCGAGAGATGGGAACGGTCACAGGTGCGTATGCGGGTACAGTCTCCTCGACTGCCAATCCACCCCACCGTCTCGTTGGGATTATGGTCGTTTCACACGGGGATACGCACTATGAAGTGGGAAACTACTATATCAAAGAATCTTGGGCGCGTAGCATTGCCAGTGGTCGATCTTCGTGGAATGATGTTGCTATCCGTGTGATGAGTACTCTTGTAGCTCGCGAGAATCCTACCCCAATACGGGTCGATAAGCCACCTCGGTTTTGACTAGAATCAACATCGGCGAAATAGCTTTTTCCACACCCAAATTATCACCCGATGAATAATGATGGACTGAATCAAAAATATTCACCAGAGTTACCATCCGTATTCTCACGTGTTGTTGTCCCTTGGGTCTATGATCGAATGGGAGACATTTGGACTGAATATGCGTGAACGAGACTGCTGGTTGAATCGGTAATGACGTTCATTTCTCTCGACGAAACAATTCCTTAGCGGCTTCAACCCCACGACTGTTCGTCTGTAACTGATTCCATTTATATCATATTCGATGGTGGGCACAACCGTTTTTCTGGTTGTGAGGAGCCAAACAGATTTTACTCCTAGAAGGTGTTTACGGTAGTTGCGAGTCATGTTCGAATTTATCCCTCAGTGGGCAAGTGAGACGTGGCTAGCTATCGGGATGGTTTGGGCGTTTACCATCACGTTACTACGAGACAGGGATTTGACAGCGACATCTCGCAAAGCCTTCATGCTTGGAACGATTGGCTTTGCACTTTCGGCATTGAGCGATATTTTCGGTTGCGTCACCTTAGATATTGTCTCGCTCCTTATGCTGATAGTAGCAAGCTACTATTTCCTCAAGTCGGCGAGCAACAGCTACGTATCTGTCGTCTAGCGGCTTCAACCCCACTGCGGTTCGTCTGTAACTGAATGTTGTCTGCTCTATACCGGAATCACATTGGAGTAACTGCCCATGACGGTTGACGATGATAATTTACAAGATCGCAACTACCAGAGTACTGATTGAGGATCTACTCTGTTTCGACCCAAGCATCATATGTATATTGTTCACCAAACTCAGAGAATTTTATATCGAACTTTATTTCATAGTCCTTGTCTGAATTTGGAGGGACTGTTACATATACCGATTCTTCATACGAGCTTCCACCGTCGATGTTCACTTCTCCCCACAAGGTTCCTGACTGCCTCTCATCTGACTGATTAGATACTCGAGCAGTAACAATCACGTTCCCAAAACTTGTAGAACGCGCATCTTTTGAAGTTACTTCTAGTGGTGATGTTACTCCTTTGATAATACCGCCACATCCAGAGAGGGACGTCATGACTCCTGTTAGTAGTAGTAGTCCTCCTTTCCTCAGAACTTCACGTCGATTCATAGTGGAATATACTATATGTATCTGAGACATATAAACTTGTCTCGATTATTATGGTTTGAAATGCATTCTAGTTTTCATTATAATTGACGCAATTGGCGGATTGAGAGACCCATTAGCAATCTTGCTAAGAACCTATTCTAATCAATCCCTTCCGACGAAACAATTTTATAATCCGATTGAGACTACCGTCCCGTGTCAATTACACGGTCGAAATCGATTAACACTATCTACGAAGAATGCAAGGATTTTGATCTTGTACTCGTACCGGATGCGCCACTCGCAAGCGCAATAAACCGCCGCCTCGATCGTCCACAGTTCGGTCCGTTTGCAATTTCGCCTCGCCGACTCGCAGCGAAACGTCGAGAACAAGCTGAAGACCGACTCGCCTTCCTGAAACTCGTCAACGAGACGGAACTCAACTGGAAAGAAGCTGCTAACGCTGTCGGTAACATCCTCCAGTGTTGGGAGTACAGCGGAAGCATCGACGCAATCCTCGAGTATGATGCGTATGCGACGCACGCAACGCGGGCTGCAGTCGAGCATATCGCCGAGATGGATACAACCTCCCGACAACTCACCGAATACAGCGTTGACGACGATGTGTCCACTGCAGTCGTGGGGATCGAACAATTTACAGAACTCGAACGATCGATATTTCCGACCGAATACACCACAATCGATCCGTTCACAGACGAGCCATTCGATCACCCACAATTCCACCTGCTCGACTCACCTGCAGCCATCATCGATACGCTGCTCGACACTATCACCGAGGCAACCGCTGAAGACATCGCAATTGTCCTCGATCAGGCGAGCGAATATTCATCACTCGTCGAATCCGCTCTCGAAGCTGAAGGAATTCCCTACTACGGTGGGCCAGGATTCACGGACGACCCCCACCATCGAGCATTCCTCCACCTGCTTCGGAGTGCACACGCTGGTCGTGATACCCAAGTCCGCGACATCAAACCCCTGCTCACACAACTCGGACTGTCGATCGACGTCGAACACAACGAGAAATGCCTCCACAGACTCGACATCGAACAGCTCGACTGGTTCCACGATTTCAGGGAGTCAATTTCCACCTACAGCTTCGAGAGTGCACTCGACCTCTATGAATCGACCACCGACTCGACCCTTGAACGCTTCCGCGACGAACTACAGTCACTCGGCATTGCAGACGAGATCGTCAGCGAGGAAGCAATCGACCGTCTCGAATTCTATCTGCAGTCATACGAGGTGCCAATCGATCGCGAGAACGAGGGCGTGTTGCTCGCCGATGCAAAGTCCGCTGCACATGTCGACCGACCAGTCGTCTTCTATCTTGGACTTGATGAGGATTGGACTCACTCATCACCACGTCGTCCATGGGTCGATACAGACCAGGAATTCGAACGCAACATTCGACAATTCCAGCTCCTGCTCCAGAGTGGCGTCGATCAGTATTACCTCGTCCAAGATTCCGCTGGTGGCGCTCCTGTCACACCGTGTCTCTATTTCGAAGAATTACTTGACGAGGAGTTCGAGCGATTCAGTGACCTCGATTCGATTGCTCATACACGACCAACCCGACCAACCCAGGACGGCTTCGAGAAAGAACCCGTAGACGCCCCCTCAAATGAGATCGAGACGATCAGCCAGTCGAGTTTGAAGACGTACGTCAATAGCCCACGGGATTACTTCTACAGCCGCCTCGTCCAGACGCCCGACAAGGAACGTTTCAAAGAGGGCAATCTGTTCCACGATTTCGCGGAGTTCTACGTCAACCACCCGACGAAATTACACCAGACACACTCGACGAGATCGCGATCATCATCCTTGAGGAGATGGTACCCTATCTTCGGAGTGTCGACCACGACGTTCGACGCACGAAGTACCGGATCGGACTGCAGATGATCACCGAATACCTCGATACCAACCCACCACAAACAGATGCATTCGTCACACCGGACGGTGGCTACGGTCAAAATCACTTTGCGGAGTATTTCGATCAGCCAGTTGAGTCACCAACCACAGAGCAGTGGTTCGAAAACACGGACTTAGGAGTGAAAGGGAAAATCGACCTTGTTCACAGCCCGACCCAACTTCTCGACTACAAGAGTGGGTCGAAGAAATCGGCCAAAGACGTGGTCAAAAACTCCGATATCGAATCTCCAACGGACAAACCGAATTTCCAGGCACTACTGTATCTCACCCATCAACGGAGTGAACACCCAGGCGAACTACTCCAATTCACATTCTTCCATTTCCTGGAAACGCTCGACGACGTGGTCACGGGAGATTCAGATCTCGACGACTGTCTCACGACGGTGACGTACTATCCGACGACTCACGCAGAGTACATCGCGACAGAAGCCATCTTCACTGAACTGCAAGAAGAGGCGTACGGCGACTGCAAGAAGACGTTCTCGAAGATCGACTACGAAACCTACCAGGCGTTTCTCGACGAATACGACTTCCCGACAACGCGAGACAAGAACGAACTCATCGAATCTGAGTTCGGCCACGCACTGACTGATCGAATGGTGGACGCCGTTGGCGACTACAAGTACGTCAAAAATGGCTGTAAACAGGGGCTCAAATACCTGCTCGGCATCAGAAACCGGAACTACTTCGCCAAGGATCTCGATGCGTTCGAGACGTTCATCCAGGACCGCCTCACGGAACTCACCGACCGACACAACGGTGAGGAACGCTTCCCCGTCGAAGGCCCGGGTGAAGAGCCGAACTACCGATACGTGGATCACCGTGACTGCATTCTGGAGGAAGGACCCCGATGACGTCACCAAACGACCAACAGCAGGACCTCATCGATAGCACAGAGGGAATTCACGTAGTCGATGCTGGTGCCGGCACTGGAAAGACGTTCACAGTCACACGACGGTATGCAGGCATCATCGATCAGGATGACGTCGAACCGGAGGACGTCCTCCTGGTGACGTTCACCAACAACGCTGCGACCGAGATGAAAGACCGGATCGTCTCCCACTGTGAGTATGGAATGCGCGAACTCTCGGATGCACCCATCCAGACATTCCATAGCCTCTGTCACGATATCCTCATGGAACACGGGTTCGAAGCTCCAACTCTTCTCGGAATCGATGACCGCATTACCCAATCGACGCGCATCATTGAGGACGAGACCGTAGAGCAGGGGCTCTTTCGGGAATTCATTCGCCGGTTCATCGACGACCATCCCGAACATGATGACTTCTTCCGCGGGATAACCAACCCAACTGAACTCCTCGGCCTGATCAACCAACTCGCATCGAAAGGCGTGTTCCCAACTGCGGATGGCTGGTATCGGAATGGTGAACGCCATCTGGATGGGGACTTTGAGGCGTTCAAGGCCACGTTCGATGAGCTGAACGAGCCCCGGAATGATGGTAACAAGCAATCGCGACTTCGGTACAAACTCGGTCGATACGGACACGAGAAGTGCTTCCTTCCGGACGCTCCCACAAAGGCCGAACTACGAGGGAGCCGTGGCACGAAACAAGTCCCAGCAGACGTCTCCCGAGAGGCCTTCGAGGAGAACCGCGAGGACCTCAAACAGTTCGTTCACGATGTCTACTACGAGTATCTCTCGTTCGCGCTCGGTCGGAACTATCTGAACTTCGGATTCCTCCAGTTGTTCGCCTTCGTCTTGCTTTGTGAGGATCACCAACTGCGAGAGACCATCGAATTCGAGTACGTGATGATCGACGAGTTCCAGGACTCCAGCGAGATCCAGTTCAAACTTGCCCTCCTCCTCGCTGGAACGCACAACTTCTGTGTCGTCGGTGATTGGAAACAGAGCATCTACTCGTTCCAATACGCGGCTGTCGAGAACATCACCCAGTTCGAATCTCGACTCGATCGATTCGTCGATGAGTTGAACGCCGACTTCGAGCGCATCTCGTTTTTGACGAGTCCAATTAGGGAGATTGAACTCATCGAGAACTATCGCTCGACACAATCGATCCTCGACTTCTCCGAACAGAGTCTCGTCACACCTGCATCGAGTACGGATCGTATCGATGCCGAGGCAGTCCACGACCGAATCGTCTCCCTGTCCTCGAATGTAACGCATGAGAACTCCCAAATCGAAGCAATTCAGCATGAAGACGAGGAAGAGGCCGTCCTCACCAAGATTCAGGAGATCGTTGGTAACGAAGCCTATCAGATAGAAGACGACGGAGAACTTCGACAGCCGGAGTACAAGGATATCGCCGTTCTCACACGGACACGGGACTTTGGCCGAGAGCTCCTCTCTGTCGCTGAAGAGTACGACCTCCCATTAGCTTACGAGGGCGGTATCGAACTGTTCCGCTCGGATCAAGCGAAACTCCTCTTAGCCTGGCTCCGGATCCTCGAATCGGACTCTGAGCGTGGCTGGGCAGCTGTCCTCGAGGAAGCTGGCTACTCCTTAGAGGAGGTTCGACATACCCTGGACCACGAGGCGTACCCATCGAACATGAAGGCGTTCAGAGCGGAGCTGGAGGCGATGGAGACGATCGGTGGGATTGCCGAGCGTGTCTTCTCCCAATATGGGTACGACGGTTCGTATGCCGACGTTCTTTTGACGACCATCCAGTCCGTCCACAACTCAACGATCCAGACGCGAGGAGACCTGATTCGATTCATCGAGACTGGTATCGACGACGGCAGTAGACACGATGTGCATGCAAGTGCTGGTGTGAATTCGGTAACTGTCCAGACGATTCACGCAGCAAAGGGTCTCGAACATCCCATTATCATCCTCGCGAACATGAACTCGCGTCGGTTCCCACCCTCCGGTGGGAGTACCAACGCGATCACGTTCGACGATCCGATCGGGTTACGCCAACGGAAACAGTACGCCGAGGACTACGGGTATCCCCATATCCACGATAATTGGCGGACGGATGTGCTCAGAAAATGCCTTCCACGTGGCTACGATGAAGAACGTCGGTTACTCTACGTGGCAATGACTCGTGCGAAGAGTCATCTGGTCTTTTCGGCAGGCGAGAATCCGAACACATTCCTCGAAGAGCTACCGGTGGATCTAGAAGAGTATCATCCGGACGTCCAGGAAGTCCACGATGGTGAGACGACGCAATCCCACTTCGAGATTTCAATCCCGACGCCTGCGGGACCAGTTGGCCATTCACCGCACTCACTGATGAATGACGACGTGTTCGAAGAGGTGGAAGAGGGGAGGGGATCGGAGTTCGGGACACGAACACATGAGTTCGCCGAGCAGTATGTATTGGGGGACGCTGTCGAACCAGCGAACGACGATGAGCGTCACATCAAGCGCTTTATCGACTCATTAGACGGTGAACTACGTGTTGAAGAGGATGCGTATCTGCCATTGACGGTTGATGGCGGACGAGTTACCATCTATGGAATCATCGACCTCGTTCATATCCGTCCTGCGACGGTGGAGATCATCGACTTCAAAACGGACCTTAGTCGGATTGTTGAAACAGAATATCGCAAGCAGCTGAGCGTCTACTATCACGTGCTCTCAGAGTGGTTCCCAGAGCGAGACGTGACGGCAAGTATCTTCTACACGGTTGATGGGCGGCATGTCGATATTGAGCCACTCTCAAAGAGTGACCTCATAGAGCTTGTGAGACAGAAATCTATTGGATCTGTATATTCCTTCGTTTGATCTTTTTAAATTCGTTTCGAAGTAAATAATTGATAGTATTCGGATACAGTGGTCGAGAATATTGGAGGAGATCAGCGTCAACGGATTTCCAGGGATTCTCCAACAACCCCTGTGTTCCTGGTGACACCCAAATACACCATATTCCCCAGCAGAAAGCTTATTACACGAATCAGTAATTACAACCCCGTCTAAAATGAACCGACGTGTGTTATTACAGACGATTGGGGGAGCGGCTGCACTCGGCTTTGGATCAAAGTACATGACATCTGCAATGGCATCAGAGCAGACGAGTAAGGACACCGTCTCGTGGAACGGAGCTCGCGGAGATGCAGGAAGAACAGGAAGAGCATCCACAATTGGCCCCACCGGTCCGCCGATGACGATGAGGACGGCGGCGACGAGTCCCTGAAGGACGCCCCAGATGAGGCGGTTGAGTTCCGAGGGACTCTCCTTCCCGCCGGTGGTCAGCATCGCGATGCCGAGCGTCGAGGAGTCGGCCGACGTGACAAAGAACGTGATGACCAACAGGAAGAACAGGCCTGCCATCAGAGCACCCGCTGGAAGCGCTCCGAACAACGGATAGCCGGAGACGGCTTCGTTTCCACCGTAGTTCGCGAGGACGCCCAGGATGTCCGCTTGACCGAGTTGCTGCATCCGCATCGACATCCCGCCGATGACGAGGAACCACGGAACCGTCGCCAGCGTCGTTGCGATGACGCCGACGAACGTTACTTCCCGGATGGTCCGACCGTACGAAATCTTCGCGAGGAAGATGCCCGAGAAGGGAGCCCACGAAAACCACCACGCCCAGTAGAAGACGGTCCACCCACCGACGAACGCCGAATCGGTCGTCGCGCCGGTGAACAGGCTCATCTTGATGAACTGGTCGAAGTACTGGCCGATGGCTTGTGTCCCCAGATTGAGCACGAACGAGGCCATCCCATTGTAGATGCCGATGAAGAAGGCCAACACCCCTAATGAGACGAACACGATGACATTCAGTTGTGACAGCCGTTTGATACCCTTCTCGACGCCGCTGATGACGGAGAGCGTGAACACTGTGGTCACGCCGATAATGACGAGGATGATGCCGAGGTCGCCGAGTTGGACGCCGAAGATGTCGAGCGGGAGCGCCGACGCCGACGCCGACGGCGTTCGGACCGACCCGAACTGGTAGTCCATCCCCATCAGCAGTTGTTGACCGATGAACCCGAGCGACGTGGCGATGCCGCCCATCGTCCCGAACACCGCGACGAGGTCGACGAGTCGTGCGAAGTAGCTGTCGTCGAGGTTCTCGACGCCGACTATCGGCGCGATTACGGTCGAGAACTTGAACGGCGCGTCCTTCTTGTGTGCGAAGTAGCCGATAGGGACGCCGACGATGAGGTAGGCCGCCCACGCAGAGATGCCCCAGTGGAAGAACGTGTACTGGAGCGACCCCAGCATACGTTGCTTCGCGGGGCATCAGCTCCCGCGAGTGGGGTTCCGCTTCCGTAGTGGAAGATGGCTTCCGCCGGTCCCCAGAACACGATTCCGGCGGCGATTCCGGCGGAGAAGAACATCGCAAAATAAGAGAGGAAGTCGTGTCTCGGTTCCGCGTCGGGGGGACCGAGTTTGATCTTTCCCCACGGGCCGAAGATGAGGAACGTCGTGAAGCCAACGAATATCAGCATCGCCCAGAGGTAGAACCACGAGAAGTTGGTCCACAACCAGTCGTTGATGGCTTCCATGGTAGTTCCTGCTTGGTCCGGGCCGACGAGTAAGACGTATCCGAGGAACGTTACCGCGGTCAGAATCCCGAATCCGAACACAAGCGGATCTATTTCGTCTACGAACTCGCGTACGATTCCTTGTTCTTGGCTCATGTTTCGCTCATGTGATCTCCTGCTAGTGTTTTCTGTACCGCACGGAACAGCGAAGCGGCCGCCCGTTCGAGCAGTTGACGACGAAATCTTCGACGCTAGACGACGTATCGATTGGACTCGACGGTGATTTCCCAACCCGTTGTTGTCTCGTTGTCGTTCGGTGTCTCGACGTCGTAAGTCGAGGATGCGGATTCGAATTCAAATTCAGTACCGGATCCGTGTTCCGAGACACCATGACACAATACCACATACTTCTCTATTGAGAATCGATAATAATAGCTCGTGTTTCTATGCTGTGGTGTATTTAATGGATAGACAAAAATTTAATCGCCGCCGCATTTCACAGCAACCCTCATCGGACGAACCATGAACGAAAGAGAGAACCGCTCGACTTCGACGATGGTGCTCACGCGTCCGAAACCGCCTCAGGAGTTGACGTGGATGACCTCGTAGGAGTGACTGCGTATCGAACGGATGATGTTCCTCGCCTGCCCGGCACCGCTCGTCTCCACCTGGAAGACGAGGTAGGCCTCGCCGACGTCCAGTTCCGGTGCCGAGCGGTCGTGGCGGACGTTGCGAATGTTCGCCCCGTGGTCCGCGATGATGCCGGACACCTCCTGCATCTCTCCGGGTTGGTCGTGGATGCGCACCCGAAGCCGAAGGAGTTGCTCGCGGTTCGTCAACGCGTGCACCAACACGGTTTGCAGCATCGTCATATCGAGGTTTCCGCCACAGAGCAGCGGCATCACCGTCTCCCCCTCGACGTCGAGGGCTTCGCCCATGACGGCCGCGACCGAGGCCGCACCGGCACCCTCGACCACCTGTTTCGCCCGTTCGAGGAGGAAGAGAACCGCACGCGCGATTTGGCTGTCGGTCACGGTGACGATTTCGTCGACGTGCTGTTCGATGAGTGAGAGGGTCAACTCGGAGATGCCGCCGGTTGCGATGCCGTCCGCGATGGTGTCCACCGAGTCGAGCGTTTTCGGAATCCCTTTGTCCAGACTGTCGGGGACGGTCGCCGCGCCCGTCGCCTGGACGCCGACGATACGCGTCTCGGGGGACAGTTCGGCGAAAGCCATCGCGATACCCGAGATGAGGCCGCCGCCGCCGATGGGAACGACGACGGTATCGACGGTCGGGAGGTCCTCGTACATCTCGACGCCGAGCGTGCCCTGTCCGGCGATGATGGCCGGGTCGTCGTACGCGTGGATGAGTTCCGCGGAACCGTCCTCGGCGAGGGACTGTGCGTGATTCATCGCCTCGCGGAAGTCCTGTCCGACGAGTTCCACCTCGCCGCCGTAGCCCCTCGTCGCGTCGATTTTCGTCTGCGGGGCGGTTTTGGGCATCACGATGGTCGAATCGATGCCGAGTTTTGTCGCCGCGAGCGCCACACCCTGCGCGTGATTCCCGGCGCTCGCGGCGACGACGCGCTCGGTGTCCGTCCCCACCACGTCGCGCTCGATTTTGTTGTACGCGCCGCGGGTTTTGAACGAGCCCGTCCACTGGAGATGCTCCATCTTCAGGTGCACCTCGCCGCCGGTTCGGTCGTCGAGTGACGTGCTCCGTTCGACGGGCGTCCGCTTCACGACGGACGGGTCGTCGAGTCGTTCGATGGCCTGTTCGATGTCGGAAAAGGAGAGTCGTTCCGTCGTGTTGGTAGTCATCTGTGTGGTCGTCGTCGTGCACTGCAATGACAGGTACGGTTTGGCGCGAACGTGTGTCCCGAACGGTTCGATATCTGCGTCGTCATCGTGACACTCGAATCAGCGCAAAATCTTCTCCCGGTCGGGGTCGAACAGCGGTTCGTTCCGCACCGTCGCCGGGAACCGCTCGCCTTCGTACTCCACCTCGACGGACTGCCCGGCCTCGGTGTAGTCGGTCGGCAGATAGGCGTAGGCGATACCGGCGTCGATGGTGTAGCCGTAGTCGGCGCGGGTGGTGTAGCCCAGAATCTCGTCGCCGTCGACGATGGGGTGGCCCGTGTCGACGATCGCGCCCGGTTCGTCGAGGGTCACGGGAACGAGCCTTTGTTCGATGCCCGACTCTTTGGCTTCGGCCAACGCTTCCTTTCCGATGAAGTCAGTCTCCATGTCCACCGCAAAGGAGAGGTTCGCCTCGTAGGGGTTGTACTCCGGAGAAATGTCGGTTCCCCACAACCGGAATCCCTTCTCCATGCTCATCGAGTTGAGCGTCGCGTCGCCCATGGCGAGGACGCCGTGTTCCTCGCCAGCGTCCCAGACCGCGTCCCACAGTTGTGCACCGTACTCCTGCGGGGCGTACAGTTCCCAGCCGAGTTCGCCGACGAACGAGACGCGGAGCATCGTCACCGGAACGCCTCCGACGTACGTCTCCTGACAGGAGAAGAAGGGGAAGGCATCGTGCGAGATGTCCGTCTCGACCAACCCTTCGAGGGTCTTGCGCGCGTTGGGTCCCCAGACGCCGAGGCCGCATCGGGCGGAAGTCCGGTCGATGACCTCGACGGTGCCGTCGTCGGGGGCGTGGTCTCGAATCCAACGCCCCTGCGTCGTCCCCGAACTGCCGCCGCCGGTCAGAATCAGGAAGCGGTCCTCGCCGAGTCGGGAGACGGTCAGGTCGGCGAGGATGCCCCCGTCCTCGTTGAGCATCGTCGTATAGCGCACCCGACCGGGCGACACGTCGATGTCGTTCGAGAGAAGTCCCTGCAGGAACCGCTCCGAACCGGACCCGCGCACTTCGATGGCGGTGAAGGAGGTGAGGTCGTACAGTCCGACCCGGTCGCGAACCGCTTGATGTTCCGCCCCGTGTGCCTTCGACCAGTTGCGACCGATCCACTCGGGTCTGTCAGGGACGTCGTACTCGTCGAGCAGCGCCTCGTTCGCTTCGTACCACTGCGGCGACTCCCAGCCGTCGCTCGCGTAGAACTCCGCGTCGAGGTCCTGCTGACGCGGATAGTACGGACTTCGGCGCAAGCCGCGTTGTTTCTTCGGTTGATTCCGGGGATGGGTGAGCTGATAGACCTCGCGGTACTGCTGTGCGGCCCGGTCGCGGACGAATTCGTCGGCACCGTGGTGGCCTTGGAACCGGTCGATGGACGCACCTGTCGCGTCCACGCGCTCGCCGTCGAGTCGCGGGGTGCCGTTTTCCATCCACTCGGCGATGACGTTCCCGACGCCGCCCGATTGAGTCACCCAGACGGCGAGCGCCCACCAGAGGCCATCGATGTCCTCGGTTTCGCCGAGAATCGGCATCCCATCGGTGGTGAAACAGAACATCCCGTTCATTTCAGTTTCCCAGTCGCACTCCTCGAACGCCGGAATCAGTTCACTCGCGGCGTCGAACGCCGGTTGTTCGTGGTCGGGATGCGTGTTCTCGACGAAGTGTTCGGCCGTAAACTCGCGGAGCGACGGGTACTCCAGTCCGAGGTCGTCTAGTTGGTCCGGGCCGTAGATGTCCTCGGGTTCGACGAGGAGGGGGTCGTGGTTGTACGACCCGATGCCGTAAGCGTCACCGTGCTGGCGGAAGTACAGCGAGCGGTCCTGATGGCGGAGTATCGGCTGTTCGATTTCGCGCTCGGCGTCGGCCAGTTCGTCGATGGAATCCGAGACGAGATACTGGTGGGCGCAGGGTTTGAGGGGCACGTCGACGTCCACCATCTCGCCGAATAGCGGCCCCCAGATGTTCGTGGCGAGGAGAACCTCGTCGGCCTCGATACGGCCGTGTTCGGTCACGACGGCATCGATTTCACCGTCGTCGGTTTCGAGGTCGACGACCTTCGTGTTTCCGTAGAACTCGGCTCCGCGTTCGCGCGCCAGATTCGCCATCGCCTCCGAGGCCTCGACCGCGTGGGCCTTCCCGTCTGAGGGGACGTAGAACCCGCCGTGGATGACGTCCGCGTTTATCTGGGGAATGCGCTCTTCGACCGCCGACGGGGAGAGCAGTTCCCCGTCCTCGACGCCGAACGAGCGGGACCACTCGCGCTTGCGTTTGAGGAACTCCCACCGGTCTTCCGTGTAGGCTACCTCGATACCGCCGCACTTCCGGAAGCCGCCGAGGTCGTCGTAGAGCTCCCGCGTGTATTGGGCCATCTCGGACATCAGCTTGTTACCGGCGGTCTGAAACACCAGACCGGGGGCGTGCGAGGTCGAGCCACCCGTTTCGAACAGCGGCCCTTGGTCGACGACGACGACGTCCTCGCGGCCGAGTTCGGTCAAGTGGTACGCCGCGCTACAGCCGACACACCCGGCACCCACGACGAGCGTCCCGGCTTCGTCGGGAAGTATGCTACTTGTACTCATTTACCACATTAACATCGACGGGAACGTGTGAAAAGGGTCATTGTGAGATAGGACAGGTATTGAAAAAAGGTCTCCCTCGATTCGGCGGGAGACGCCTCTTCAATCGAACCGATCCAACTCGAACATGTCTATCGGATGGTCGGTCTCTCCCTCGACGGCGAGGTCGGCGAGGATTTCGCCGATCACGCTCGCGAACTTGAATCCGTGACCCGAGAACCCGGCCCCGACCGCGACCTGCGGATGGTCCGGGAGGGTATCGAGGATGAAGTGTTCGTCCGGCGAGTTGGTGAACATGCACGTCGCCAGTCGCATGGTCTGGCCCGCCGCCTCCGGGAAGTACTTCTCCGTGAAATCTCGCAAGAGTCGTTCGTCGGCGGGACCCGGTTCGGTGTTCCAGTCGTCGGGGTCGACCTGTTCGTCGAGGTGGTGGTACTTCCCGAGTTTGAATCCGGGGACGCCGTAGATGGGAAGGCCGTAGAACCGTCCCTCCGGCGAACTGATGTTCCACACGGGGAGCGAGTCGGGTTCAAACAGCGACGGCGTTTCGGGTTGGAACCACGCGAGGACCTGCCGTTCGGGGACGGCGAGGCCCTCCAGCGCGTCCGCGAGTTTGTAGTTCCACGCACCCGCCGCGAGCACGAGGCTGTCGGCTTCGTAGGAGGCGTTCGGGGTTTCGACTCGCACGCCACCGTCCGGCGTCTCCGTCCAGTCGAGGACCTGCTGTCGGGCCCGAACGTCAGCGCCCTCTTGCTGTGCGGCTTCGACGTGGCCGATGATGGACTCCTCGGGGACGATGAACCCGCCGTCCAGTTGGTACAACGCCTTGTACTCGTCCGGAAGCCGATAGCCGGGAAACCGCTCGTTCAGTTCCGCGCCGGTGAGGATTTCGTGGGGGATATCGTGTTCCTCACAGGAGCGCAGCGAGCCCTCGAAGACGATGTTCCCCTCGGGAGCGGCGTCGATGGACCCGGTCCGGTGGATGACGGGCCTGCCCGTCCGCTCGGCCAAATCGTCCCACAGCTCGTACGCCCGCTCGATGAGCGGGATGTAGGACGGGTGTTCGTAGTACGCACGGCGGATGATACGCGTGATGCCGTGCGACGAGCCATGCGTGTGCGGAATATCGAATCGTTCCAATCCGAGGACGTCGAAACCGCGTCGGGCCAGGTGGTACGTGGCGGCGCTCCCCATTCCACCGACGCCGATGACGATGACGTCCCTTCGATTGTTACTGTCACTCATACCCATCAACGATGTTTTGAATCGACCATCTTCAGAGTTTTCCCCCGAAAAAACGAGCGAACCGGCGGGGGTATCGACGGAAACTGGTATCCTCGAACCGGAGCTCGAACACCGGTACACTTGAATGGGGGAGCTATCTGTGGTTCATTTTTATACCCCAAGGACGAGACAAGTTGTCACATGACACGATGGAACGACGGAACAGATCAGGTCGAAGCGGTCAGCCCGGACATCACCGACGAAACGAACGCCCTCCCGGCGGAGTACTTCACCAGCCCGGACGTCTTCGAGATGGAGAAGGAGAAGGTGTTTTCGCGGTACTGGGTGTACGCGGGCCACGCCAACAGCATTCCCGAGGTCGGGGACTTCTTCACCCGGACGGTGGGCGATAAGCAGGTCATCATCCTTCGGGACGACGAGGACGACGTTCGTGCGTTTTACAACGTCTGTGCCCACCGTGGGTCGAAGATGGTCGACGACACGCCCATGACCGACCCCGGCAACATGAGTCGGATTCAGTGTCCGTACCATCTCTGGACGTACGACCTCGACGGGGACCTCTCGACGACGCCGAAGAGCTTCGAGGAGGCCAGTCTCAATCCCGACTTGGACGACGAGGACGTGTCGGAACTGGACGCCGAGACGAACGGCCTCATGGAGGTTTCGACCGACCGCATCGGGCCGCTGGTGTTCGTCAACTTCGACACCGACCCGATGCCGCTGTCCGAACAGGCCGGAAAGATGGCGACGGAACTCGAAGCCTTCCCGCTCGACGAGTACGAACACGCCGCACGATTCGTCTCGGAGGTCGAGTGCAACTGGAAGACGTTCGGGGGGAACTACTCCGAGTGTGACCACTGCCAGGCGAACCACCAGGACTGGATCAAAGGAATCCAACTCAACGACTCCGAACTCGAAGTGAACGACTACCACTGGGTGCTCCACTACACCCACGAGGAGGACGTGGACGACGACCTCCGGATTCACGACGAACACGAGGCGAAGTTCTACTACATGTGGCCGAACTTCACGGTGAACATGTACGGCACCGCGGACGGCTACGGCACGTACATCATCGACCCCATCGACGAGGAACGCTTCCAACTCATCGCCGATTACTTCTTCAGGGACTCGGAGATGACCGACGAGGAGTTGGAGTTCGTGCGAACGAGTCGCCAACTGCAGGAGGAGGACTTCGAACTGGTCGAGCGCCAGTACGAGGGGTTGAAATCGGGTGCGCTGGCACAGGCCCAACTCGGACCGAACGAGCACACGCTGCACAAACTCCACCGACTGGCCCAAGAGGCCTACAACGCCTAACCACCGATGACAGAACATGACCGAACACCGTTCGTCGCCAGCTGTCCCAATTGTGGGGAACGAACGGAAACAGAAACGCCCAACGAGGTGATAGCGTTCTACAGACGCCATCGGTCGCTCACGGGTCACGACGTCGAGTGGGAGATCGCCGACGACGAGTCGATCAGGGAAACGACGGAAGGCGCCGACCTCAAAGCCGTCGTTCTCGAACTTGGCGAGGACTACGAGGATGGCGTTCCGCTCGGCCTCGTGACGGCGGCGATGGGCGAACAGGGTCGAACCGTCAGCGAAACGCTCGAAGACCTCCGGGAGCTACGAATGACTGGTCACGTGTGGGAGCCGAAAGACGACCACGTGAGCGCGTTTTGAGCAGAGAGTGAACGCCGCCGCAGTTCGGCCGCGACTGAACCGGATTCAAGATTCGCTCGAATCGAGTCCGGGAGGACGGCGTGAAGACCAGATGGTTTCCCCTGCGAAAATCACCGTGGTACCGAATGTTTAACACGGATGCCAACGAGAGTGGGACACGTAGCAAATCAACGCATTACAACCCACTATGACGTTTATTTCACACGTCACGGTTCAACATCCGGACCTCGCGCTGGCACCGACGATAGGGTCGGTATCGAACGTCGCTATCAAAGTCGTCCCGACGACGGGAACCGACCCGGAGACGGGAATGTTCTTCTTTCTCGTCGAGACCGACGACGGGGATTTCGAGCCGTTCGAGGACGCATTGGAGGACGATTCGACGGTTGACCGATGGGAGATGGTCGCTGACCATGGGGACACCCGCATCTATCGTCTCTGTTATACGGCTGGCACGAAACTGGTCACACCGAAAACAACCGAAGTCGGTGGGATGATGCTCGAAGCGCGCTCGGTGAGACAGGGGTGGCTTCTCCGCGTCCAATTGCCCGACCGAAAGTCGCTGTCGAAACTGTGGAGCTACTGCCGGGAGGAAGGCATCTCGTTCGAACTCGACCGGCTGTACCAACAGGAGAGCCTCACCGCCGACGGGAAATCGCTGACCGAGGCACAACGAAAGGCCCTGTTGACCGCGTTCGAAGAGGGGTATTTCGAGGAACCGCGGCAGACCTCGCACGAAGCGCTCGCCGAACAGTTGGACATCTCCTCGACGGCGGTCGGCGGCCGAATCAGGCGCGGAACGTCGCGGCTCATCGAGACGACGCTCGTGCAGGACGAGTAGCGGTCGAGGTTCGACTGGTTTATCACGAAAAATCGAACGACGGCGCGTGGGCCACATCATTCAGGTGCGTTCGCCTACACGGAAACGTATGGACGAACTATCGCAAATCGGACTCGGAACCTACAAAAATACCGACCCGGAACAGTGTTCGGAAATCGTCTCCACCGCGGTGGAGATGGGATACCGTCATATCGACACCGCACAGGCCTACGACAACGAGACGTACGTCGGCGATGGTATCGAACGCGCGGACGTCAACCGAGACGACGTGTTCCTCGCGACGAAGGTGTGGGACGATACACTCGCGTACGACGACGTGCTCTCCAGTACGAACGAAAGTCTCGACAGACTCGGCGTCGAGAGGCTGGACCTGCTGTACGTCCACTGGCCGCGCGACACGTACGACGCCGAGGAGACCCTTCCGGCGTTCGACGAACTTCACGACAAAGGGACGATCGAGCACGTCGGCCTGAGCAACTTCACGCCGGAACAACTCGACGAGGCACGCGACACGCTCGACGCGCCGATATTCGCCCATCAGGTCGAGATGCACCCCCTGCTCCAACAGGAGGAACTCCAGGAGTACGCCCGCGAGGACGACCACTGGCTCGTCGCCTATGCGCCGATTGCACGCGGAGAGGTGACCGAAATCGACGAGATTCAGGCGGTCGCGGAGAAACACGACGCGACGCCCCATCAGGTATCGCTGGCGTGGCTGGCCGCGAAGGAGAACGTCGTCGCTATCCCGAAGACGTCGAGCGAGGCGCACCTCCAGGACAACTTCGAAGCGCAGGAACTTGCGTTAGATGAGGACGACATCGAGGCGATAGACGCCATCGAACGTGAAGAGCGTCTCATCGACCCAGACGACGCGCCGTGGAATCGGTAATACATCGTCTGGCGAGTCGTTCGCATCCGTTCATCTCGTTTCGAAGGTGAGTGTTGATTCGTTTTTATTGGGTGGGACGAAGACCTTTGGAACTCGAACGAGGAGGTTCGTTCGCTATGCAAACCGACGATGCTGAAGCCACGGTCCGTGAGTACTACGAATCGCTTCGTCGAGGTGAGCCGCTCTACCCATACTTCGCCACGGACGACGAACTGGTCAAGTTCGGAATCTCGGAGCAACTCGTCGGGTACGAGGCCGTCGCAGAAGGATTGCGCGAGCAGACCCGTCAGTCGGAGGACTGGACGGTGACGAGTCACGAACTGCGCGTGACCCAGCGCGACCGTCATGCATGGTTCAGCGACACGGTTGAGATGGCGTGGACGGACACGACGAGTGGGACGCGACGCGAGTTCGATACCCGGTGGAGCGGAACGCTGGCAAGGCGGGGGGAAGATTGGAAGTTCGTCGGGATGCACGTGAGCGCTCCACACCAGTTGTGAACTACTCCCACCGACCGCCTTCGGGCTTCCCCAGCCCTCACTTGGTGCGGTAAGAGCGTCCTGGTTCTGTGTCGGAACGTACAGCGATCGGGTCCACAGTGGCCACACGAGCGTCGCTCGTGTGCGGCCCCTCAGAACCGACGGGTCTGAGGACGGTTCCAGACTCCGCAGGTGACTGCCCTTGACAGGCGGTTCGGAGTGTCCCACTCCGACCTGATAGACACTCGCCTGCCGCGACCGATGCACGCGCGTTGTGTCGCGTGTGAACACCGGACGTATTGAAGTGCGTGTCGTACTCCCCCATTCAACCGCGGCGGGAGTACGGCGCTGGTGGCCAGTGAAAGTGACCAACAACGGCGGGCGTATCCCCTCCCTACTCGCGCCCGTCGGTCGCTCGGTGAGCAAGGGGGCTGACCCGCCTGCAATTCAGCCAACTAAGCTGTTCACGACGACTTCGAAATCAATCGGTGATAAAGAAGTGGGCGTCGAGACTGTCGACCGACGGTGTCGGTGTGACGATGTTTGAAAGCGTATCGTACGTTAGCATTCCGACGTCCGCGAGTAATGGAACGTCGACGTGGTGGAGTGCCAGACGAGTTCGCCGCTCGTCGGAACGGGTCGGCCCTCGCCCCTCCGCGTTGGCTTTTTCGCGAGCTAGAACGGAGGCGAGTTTTGACAACTGCACCGATCCGTGTCGCGGAGATACGTAAGAACGGCACGACGTTGCCAATGTGTGGTCACGGACGCCATCTCGGACGACGACGGGTCGAACACGGTCACATTAGTTCCCTCGTCACAAAGTGTGGAGTTCGAATTCATGTGTGATACGCCCTGAGCCACTGTCGATGGCACTGAACGGTCGTTTCAGCGGTGCCGCGAGTGACCCGGTCACACAAGTGGAGGAACGACTGGAGGTTATGATTTCTCACCGATGTCTCAAAACACTCCATCGTCGGTCAAAACCGGTCAACCACGGACTACGACCAGAGCGAGCGAAAAATTTTCGAGGACCCTCGAGTCGATTACGGTACTGACTTCACCGATGGCGAAGGGTCGTTTCCGCCGTTCAGAATCCGATCAACTAAGTCATCGAGGTCGGGTACATCTTCGCCGTTAGACTCCTTGGACGGGAGGTCTGCAATCGGTGCCATTAGTAGTACCTCCGATCGGAGTTCGGGTTTCTAAAAAGTTAATAGTTGGCTTGGTGGGGATACCTTTCTATTGTCTGATGATGGAAATCAAGTCTGATAGGACTCACAGTCCTTCCTCATTCCCCTCCGTCGGGTGATTCGATAGATGAGTCGGTTTCCGATGGCTCAGTATCGACCGTATCAGCTGAGGGCGTATCGTCACTCGCTTTCTCATCCGAATCCGGAATCGGGTCCGCGGCGGTTGCGAACGGCGTTAGCTCCCGGCCGTGGAGAAGGTCCGGGAGGATGATTCGTGCGCTGTGAACGAGCAGTACCAACAGGAGCGGTCCGAGAAATAGCCCGTACCAGCCGAAGAGGAGCGGGCCGAGAATATATGCGAACAAGACGAGGCCGACGTGAAGATTCCGACCGGAGATGTACGGCCGCAACAGCAGTTCGGTCAAACCGTCGACGATGACTGCGGCAACCAGTAGGAATGCGATTGGAAACCAGATCGATTGAGGGGAGGTCACTAGGGAGCGACCTGCAAGGTAGAGGCCGATCGGTACATACACAATTTTCATACCAACGACAGGGATCAGACTGCCGAGTCCGGTCAAGAGTCCTAAGAGGACCGCTGCGGGAATGCCCACTTCGGGCGGTGCGATGCTATCGAGTGCCGTGTAGGTGATGGCTGCAACGACGGCGACGACGAACGCGTTCAGGATGTTTCCGAAATAAATCGTTTCGAGGTCGGTGTCGACCTCCGTCAAATAAGCGTGCGTCGCGCTGTTCTCCCCGCTGATCTGTGATGAAAACCAACCAGCAAGTTTTTGGTCGTCTCGGAGGAGATAGAACGCGATTATGAGCGCGATGAAGACGTGGATAAGCCCGGATGCGGCGGCACCGAGATAGCCACCGGCCGACGTCACTACCCCGCTCGCTGTTCGAGGATTGAGATACTGGGTGAGTTGTTGAGGGTTCGAAAGAATTTGATTGACTACGTCTTGGGGATTTTGCTGACCAAGGACAGTTTGTAGGTACGGCCCTAACAAGGACTCGTACTGCTGGAGATCGATTCCCGCGAGTTCGCTCAATTGCTGGATACCCACGAATACCGTGTACGCGATGAGGAGTATACCGGGGAACGCAAGCACTCCCAACGCAAGCCCTGCCGCAAGGCTACGTGGTTGTATGCGTTGGCTCAACCTTCGGTAAATCGGCCGCGTCGCGTAGTAGACGAACAGTCCGAGGACGATCGTTCCGACGTACGAGTAAAAGATAAACGCGATAATCAAGCCGAGGACACCGAAGATGAGCCACCAGGCGACCCGCTCACGATTCTGTGTGGGGTCGAAGTTCATGTGCCAAAGATCGGAAAGACTCGCTCTAAAGTCCTTTGCCCAACATGTGAATGGTTCGTGAGGGAACCGAACGGAAGGAACGTCATACGTGCGAGTAATCGATTTTTCCTTCGTCTTCGCTCATTCGTATCCAGTAAAGACGAGTGTACGGAATGTGCAGATACCCGCCTTCTTCGAGATTCACTCTGATACCCTCTACTCGACCGGAGTCGGAGAGAGCCTCCGCATCTATTTCGCGTTCATTGGTTCCGTCCGGTCCGTCGTACACTAGTTTCGCCATACTCTACAGTCAAGTCCCAGTTCATTAAGTGTGATTTCCACCGACATCCGCTTTGGCGAGTAGCGATTGGCCGAGATTTTCGCGCGATACGACGCAGTGGTCGATATGGCGAGCAATAAAACAGAAGACGGACGTCGTTCCCGTCTATCGATACTGCTGGCAGACCGAATTTATCCCTTCCTCGAGGTCGATTTCCGGCTCCCAGCCGGTTTCCGCGTGCATCTGGGAGTAATCCGCCATCGTATCGTGAACGTATACCGAGTCTGGAATCGGATTGTCGATGTATTCCGGTTCGATGTCGGTACCGAGTTCCTCGTTGAGCAGGTCGACGAGGTCGTTGAACGAGATCTGCCTCCCGGTACCAAGGTTGTAAACGCCTGTGAGTTGGTGCTCCGCCGCGAGGACGAGTCCGCGGACGATGTCGTCGACGTGGGTGAAGTCACGCGTCTGCGTGCCATCGCCGAACAGAACAGGAGCCTCATCGTTTGCCATATCGTCGGCGAACTGCGCGATGACGTTGGCGTACTCCTGTTTGTGCTCTTCCGCGCCGCCGTAGCCTTGGTACACCGAGAAAAAGCGCATTCCAGCCATGTTCATATCGTAGTGGTTGGCGAAGTACTCGGCGTACTTTTCGCGCGCGAGTTTCGATGCTTCATAGCCGGTGTTGACGGTGACGTCCATTGAGACGGGCGATGGCTCAGTACGGTCTCCGTAAATGGAGGACGTAGAGGCGTAGACGACGGTATCACAGCCATCGTCCCGTGCTTGTTCGACGGTGTTGACGAAGCCTTCGACGTTCACTCGGGCCCCCTTGGTCGGGTTCTCCTCGTGCATCTTATACGAGGAGAGGGCAGCGATGTGAAACACGACGTCCACGTCGGTCGGCAGGTCGTCATCGAGGACGCTCTGTTCGTGGAATTCGACGGCGTCATCGAGGTTTTCGGGCGTCCCGAGATAGCCGTCGTCGACGACGACGACGTCGTTTTCGCGAGCGAGACTGTTGGCGAGATTCGAACCGATGAACCCTGCACCGCCGGTAACGAGGACACGTTTATCAGTTAGTTGCATTTGCAACACGCTATTTTTATCCCCGCGAAGCATAGACTTATGTCGTTCGGTTAGAGCGGATGAAGTTGGTGTGAAACCTCACAAATAAATACAATAATAAAATAATTTTGAAATAATAATCTACTTGACACGAATTGTTGGTTCGTCTGTGGTGGTGTTCCTAAAGAGGTCGTACGGTCTTGACCGAATAACATCCGATAAAGGCTGCTATCCTCAAATTTTCTCGAAGATAGAGCGGTCACCGTCCTCGATTCCCAGTAGCCAAATCACGGCGACGAAGACCGGAAGAGCGATTATTCCGCCGGTGAAAATTCGACCGACTTCTAGCACCGGAAGCCGACTTCCAAGGATAAGAATCGGCGTGCTACATGCGAGTGCAACGACCCCTTTCCAGTATCTGCGGGAATACGGTTGCACCCCGAGGAAATGGTAGATCTCTGCGATTCGTAACAAGTTGAGGACGCCGAAGGAGATGGCTGTCGCCATGGCGGCCCCAACGATGCCAAATTGGTTGATGAGAAAATAGTTGAGCACGAAATTCAGGAACCCGACGACCGTCGTGTTGACCAACTGGAGGCGCTCGTGATTCGTCATGATGAGCAAATAGCCGGACGGGCCAGTACTGGCGGCGGCGGTTTGGCCCAGACAAAGGATGATGAGCGCGAGTTGTGCATCGGGTGTCGCTGCGCCGAACAGCCCGAGAATCTCTTTTGCGTAGATACTGACGAAGAGACACCCGAGGATCGTGATATACGTAATCCACTTCGTTATCGCCTCGAAGAGCGTCTGCAATTGCTCCCATTGGTTTCGCTCATAGAGATCCGACACCATCGAAGGGAAAATAGAGTTGACCGCCTGTAACACGACGAGCAACAATACAGAAGTCTGATACGCAGCCTGATATTTGCCGACGTCGCTCGGCGGCATGAACACACCGAGCATGAGGATATCTGTCCACGTGAGGAGATATTGGATGACAGCGGCCAAGGTAAGCGGGAGCGAAAATGCGAGAACGGTCTTCGGGTTCACTTTCGGTCGTTCACTGAACGAAATCACATTTTCGTCGACGAGAAAGTACAGGACGAGCGCGGTGCCGACGACGAACGAAAGAACATAACCGTAAATAACGGCCGTGAGGTCCTGAATGACATATGCTCCGATTGCGACGAGGGCGATAGCGACGACCGATTGACCGATATCGCGGATATACACTTGGTATTTCGTCTCTTTCAGCCCTTTCGTCACCGCGATTCCGACCATCATGGTCGCGAAAAACGGAATTCCGAGGGTAAACGTACTCGTCGGACTCAACGATACGCCGAATATTCGGTCGAATTGGAAGTCGAGTGCGAAAATGAATCCCGTAATAACGACACCGGCGAGAAACGGGACCGCGAGACAAAACAGGGCAATCCCGGACAGGGCGCTGGTATTCTCGTCCGTGATATGTTTCGGGACAAATTTTTGGGCCGCGTTGTCCAATCCGAGTCGAGCGATTACACCGCCCGCCTTCATCACGACCATTCCGAAGGCGAAGTATCCGAGCGCCCCCGTACCGAGACCGTTGGCGATAACGATGTTGAGACTATAGCGAAGACCACGCCCGAACATGCCGCCGATGAACGCAACCGAAGCGAGTCCTGTGAGTGATTTACGCATCTTGGTGATGGGTGAAGCCGTAACTCCCCGCTGGAGAGCACGCTTTTAACAGAGACGTGAGTGAAGGTTTGATGGATGGAATCGCTGATTCACGACGCGGTTCCACGTCCATTCACTCCATGTATCCGAGTTGTTCGAGACGGTCCGAGACGACGGCATCATCGACTGCTTCCATTTCCTCATCGGAGCCTTCTGTAGTGATGTCCTTCCTCGGTCCGTTCTCGTGGACTAACCACGGGACTTTGACCAGCTCTTCCGTGTACATCCCTCGGGGGTGGCCCCATTCACGGATCGGAAACGGGAACGCGCGTTCGCCGACCATGTTACCGTGGTCGGCTGTCACGACTGTTCTCCCGGTAAGCGCGTCCATCAACTGTTCGACATGCGGAAGTGAACGAAGCAGATTTCCCGTGTAGGCGTGCCATATCGACCCTCTGGAGACGTCGAGTTCGGATTCCATTTTCCGGCCCCAGAAGTCCCGGGTATCCGAATCTGGGTTATCGAGATACCCCTTATCGAACGACGTGGAATCCGTAATGAACGGGTAATGCGGCTGGATGTAGTGGACGATCAGTCGCTTGTTTGGATACTCTTCTGCCGCTCGAAGCGCGGCCTCGGTCGTTGTTTCGGGAAGCACCGTCTGGAACTCGTCGTCCCATCCGGCTTCCAACCACACGTTTTCTACCGCATGGAAGTGGGGGTTGATATCATCGTAGTTCCGGTATAGCTGCGGGTTCGCCGTCACGTATACGGTGTCTTTCATCTCCCGCTCGGAGAAGTTAGCGCGTAAGAATTCCACCGTCGTTGAACCGCGGGAGTATCGGGATTCCAATCGCCCGGGCAGGGTAGAATTGTCTTTGAACATGTCGTACCGACACGCATCGAGGATAAGCAGGTTATCCCAATCCTCGTCGATGACGTCGATTCCGTCCGTGTTGTACTCTCGCTTGTTCAACCGTCGATGATATTGACGGTTCGCCTCTCGAAGAAACAGATTGGGACTCCGTAATCCCCTTCGAAGCTGTGAAGGGCTATACATGGATGACTCTATTCAGTCATAGCATATATCGTTTAATGCTCCAGCCGGATATCCAAAACAATTATAATTAAGATATTTCGTATGCGGCTTTAAATACGAAATCTTGTAATACCAATTCGAAGAATATTTTAACAGGGTTTGAAATGGGGATACAAAAGAACTAAGACCGGATGGTATGAGTAATCCATCGTGAACGAACGCACCGCGCCACCATTGGTCCCCACGAACCTCGTCACATCTCACCAAAAGACTCAATCAAACGAATATACCGAAACAGCATGAACATCCTAGTACTCTCGGACTATTTCTGGCCGGATCGAACCGGTGGTATCGCTAAGTCTCTTCTGACCGAAGTCGAAGGGCTTGCCGAGCGAGGCCACGAGGTCGTCGTTCTCTGTAGACGGTTGGATAACGACTCACCGCAGCGAGAATCCAGAGAGGGCTACGAACTGTATCGATACGACAGCCCGGCGAAATCATCATCAATCTATCAATTGTATCCGCTTTTCACGTTCGCCAGGGTCCCGAAAACAGTCGAGAAACTAGACAATCGATACGACTTCGACGTGGCGTACATCCACAACTCGTTCCAAGCGGTTGGATTCTGGATGTCGTCGCTCGATATTCCGTTTGTGAACGTTTTCCACGCACCGATTCCACGCGAAATCGAAGTCGAAGCGGAGCGAGGAAAGTACGGATGGAAAACACCCCTCGTGCGAGCAGCAAACAAGGGATTCAAATCGCTTGAAAATATCGCCGTTCAAAAATCAGACGACGTAGTTTCACGGAGTAGTTTCATGACGAAAGAGATGTTCGATCTCTACGATAACCCCGGCTCTGTGCGTGAGATACCATTGGCCGTGGACACCGATAGGTTCGAATTCGCTCCGGATCCGACTCCGGCCCGCAAAGAGTTGGACTTGCCGCTCGACCGCCCGATTCTGCTTACTGTCCGCCGACTGGTTGCTCGAATGGGATTGGAGAACCTCGTTCGGGCGATGGAAACCGTCGTTGAGCAACATCCGGACGCGTTACTCCTCATCGCCGGAAAAGGGTATCTTAAGGAGAAACTCGAACGGATGGTGGACGCAAAAGGGCTCTCGGATAACGTTCGACTGCTCGGATTCGTAGCGGAAGACGACCTTCCGAAATACTACCAAGCAGCGGACTACTTCGTAATGCCGACGCTCGAACTGGAAGGATTCGGCTTGTCGAGCCTCGAAGCACTGAGCTCCGGGACTCCGGTAATCGGGACGCCCGTCGGCGGAACCCCAGAAGTCATTGGACCGCTCGACGAAGATCTCCTCTGTGATACTCCGTCTCCGGCAGCCATTGCAGAGAAGATCTCCTTCTGGTTGGAAAAGGACGACCGTGAGGAGATGCGGAAAAAGAGCCGGGAATACTGCGAATCCCGATTCTCCGTCGCAGAGGTGACGGAGTCCTTAGAAGGAACGTTTGAGGACGCGATATAACACGAAATCAGGCCTTTTTCACGCGTATCCGAGACGTTCTAATCGTTCTTGCACCTCGTCCGTGACTTCCATATCTCCTTCTTCAACTGTTCGGACGTCTCGCTCGCTCAGCAGTTCTTCCATGAGCGCTTCAGGGTCGTTCCGGTCGGCAGTTCCATGCGTTCGGAACGAATCTTCTGACTGATAGCCATAGAAACCGGATTTCGTGGTGACACCGTTCAGCGGAGTATCACGTTCGTCGAATATCTCCATCGGGACACTCTTTCGCTCGAATTGGGTTCGGTGACGCTCGAGAAACCCGTGGTACTCGGTTAGGTAATCCCGTGACTGGACGTCGCCGAGCAACGATTGCCCTCGGGACTCCACCTCACAACCAGCCAGATCGACAATGGTTTGGTAGACGTCCACCAAACTCACCGTCGCGTCCTCGGCGCGTGATTCCACGTTATCTCCGCTTATCACGATTGGAACGTGGACGAGTTCCTTGTATAATCCGTAGCCGTGGTTCCACATCCCGTGTTCGCCCAACATTTCGCCGTGGTCCGAAACGGTGATGACGTAGTCGAACTCGTCGAGTAACTTTTCGTATATTTTCTGATAAATGTCTGATAGATATGCGACGCTTGTGGAATATGCATCTCGTATCTCTTCGGGATTTGTTACGGAATCGGCGAATGCATCGCCGATGACCACGTTTACCGGAGCGCTCGAGGAGTCAGGGGGGTGATACGGCCCATGCGCTTCCATGAGATTGATGAATACGAATTCCTGATCACCGATGTCCGTCATCCCTATTCGCTCGAGAACGTCGCGCCCACCACCATCTGCATCGGATTTCGTCATTCGTCGATACCCTTGCTGGAAGGCGGCAACTGTGGAACAATCTGCTTGGACGGCATGCCAGACCGCTTTCGGATACTTCGTCCAACTATGGGTGTCGATCCCGTTGAGAAAGGCGGTCCAGTCGACGACATCGATGTGCTTTGGGTTGAGGGTTCCCGGCCCGAATACTTCGTCAAATCCACGATCCCATCCCTCCCAAAACATCATGTTCGGATTCGCGCTCCACATCCGCGTTGTGTACCCTTCCTTCGTTAGCTGTTCGGCCAAAACGGTCTCTGGGCAATCGAGCGATGGGGACTTACTGTGTACACCGATTTCGCTCGGGTACTTCCCGGAGAACAGTGACCCATGTGCGGGTATCGTCCAGTGCGATGTGGAATAAGCGTTGGAGAATCGCAGTCCGTCGAGCCAATCGAAGTGATTTGTAAAAGCGTCGAACCGAAGGGTATCGAGAGTAACGAGGGCGATATTGGGGGCCATACAATTCGGTATTAGAGCCGGATATCTTCATTCTATTTCAAACCAAATAAAATATTCAGACGAGAAACTACAACTGCCTAACTAGTCTGCACTACGTTCGACTGTCTCCCACGTGATGATATTCTCGCCGAACAGGAAATTCGACAGCCCAAGTAGCATCCCGTAGTTGGAGACCAGGAAGTAGTACGGGACATGGAACAGAACGGGCATCTCTATTTCGGCGCTCTCACCAAACATTCCGATGAGTGCAAACAGATAAAACACGAGTTGCAAGAGGAGAAGGAGTGGGAACAGAACGCTCGAGGAGAGCAAGACCAGTGCTAGATTCGAGAGGAAAACGAAGAGTAGCAGTACCGGCGAAAGCCAGCGGAGAATCTTATGCGATATCAATTGGAAGGAGAACAGGGGAAAGCGGACCGGATTCATCAGTTCTAAATAATCGAATACGGTGTTCCAGCAGCGCGTTACGATTCGAACTCGACGTGAGCGTTCGCTTTCGATGGAATCGCCGGTTTTCTCCCACGCAACCGCGCCGGAGGCATACTTCACGCTCTCTCCGTTGCTGATAACTGCTAACGGCTCCGCGAAGTCGCTTATCGCATCCCTCGAGAGCGTCACGTACGATGACCGCCGAACGGCATAAATCGAACCGTTCCCCGTTACGAGCGAGTTCACCTTCGATTCGAGCCGTTTGATGATCTGCTCGTAGCGCCAGTAGAAGGACTCCCCTTCGACCCCGCCTTCGTCGTGATATTGAAGTTCGCCGACAACGCATCCGACGCCCGGTTCGAATCCACGAATCAGGTTCTTTATCGCGTTCGGTTCGTACATGCTGTTCGCGTCGGAGTACACGACGATATCCGAGTCGATACGTGCCGTCACCTGATTTTGACACTCTGTCTTCCCAACGCGGCCCTCTATCCGTTGCAATTCGATACCGTCGCTCTCGTAGGTGCGAACGATTTCGTCCGTTCGGTCGGACGATTCGTCCGAAAACACGATGATATCAAACTTATCAGCGGGGTAATCGAGCTTCAAACTATTTTTGATCTTCTCTTCGATAACGTCTTCTTCATTGTACGCGGCGATCACGAGCGTAACGGAGGGCCACTCCGATCTCACAGACTCCTTAACACTGTTCGACTTGCGTTTGGCCAGCAGGGACAGGAAGGCTGGATAGAGAAAGTACGTGTGCAATAGTCCCAGTAGCGATGCGGCGAACACGACCACCACGAGGGAATTCAGTGCAACCATCACTGGCCGTTGATTTCCATTCTATAAATATCCCTGTCTCATGAATCCGGAATATAGCGAGGATTCTCAGTAGAAGTTATTTATCAACGTTTTCATTACGGTAGTGAGGACACCCCCTCCTGAGAAAGTGCAAAGATATCACCATGAGTTTCGTTGTGCGAACCGGAATAACACATGGAAGGCTTAATCAATTCTCATCATAGAATATTCTCCAGATGCTGATTGAGAATATGCGGCCATTCCGAACATCAATCCAAATGACACTGCTCGCATTTGTTTTTCGTCTTTTTGCTATTCCGGTATCCTTGTTCGGACTGAATACCTATAGCAAGCACGATGCAGTCGGATTTGGAATCACAGCCCAACGGATTGCCAATGGACAGATTCCGCTCACGCACATAGATTTAACAAACGTATACCACTACTGGGGATTGATGCTTTCGTTATTTTATTGGCTCCCGGGACCGTCGGACGTATATTCGCATCTTTTCGTCTCAGTCATTGGGTGCCTCCCTGTCTGGTTTGTTTACAAGATAGCAACGGAGCTTTACAACAGGCGCGCAGCGGTTTATGCAACGCTTCCAATCGCAGTTTTCCCAACGTTCCTATTAGTCCAAACTAGTTTGATACGAGAGGGTCCAGTCCTTTTGTTGATCACTGCTATTGTGTCTCTCATTGTCGTCCCCACTGACAATTCCCGTGGTGACCCACGATACCTCACTATGTTATGTTTCGTGCTAGTCACACTCTTCCGTCCCGAGAATCTGTTTGTCTATGCTTTTGCGATTGTCCTCGGATGGGGTGTTGAAAGATATATTTATATTAAAACAAATTACGATGTAACCATTCGTTTTAAACACGATCGTCTAGCAACGGTACTTTTCGGCTCGTTGTCTACTGCCATCGTTCTTATGGTCGGTCAAAAAATCCTTTCCTTTGCAATTGCTCCCCGACGCGCTAAGCGGGCCCGTGGAGGAAGCGCATATTTTGTTGGGATCATCCCTGACGACCTGTTCACTGCCGCGTGGTTTGCTCCAATTGGGATTGCGTATTTTCTTTTTAGCCCGTTCCCGTGGATGGTCAAGTCATGGACATACCTAGCTCCGATGGCGGTTGGGATTCTCAATCTTGGGTTATTCATTGCAGCAATTGTTGGCGCGAAGACATTGCTAAAGTCACGTCCGGAGGTGGTGATCTCACTTACCGCTGCGTTCGCACTCCTCACTCTCTTTTACGGGTTAATGGAAGGAAACGTCGGTGCTGCGATCCGCCACCGTCAGATGATGGTTTGGGTGATGTACCTTTTTGCAGGTGTTGGACTTGCTGAGCGCTTCGGAGTGGACGTGTCGGTTCAAGATAAACGTATTCGACTAGTTCGTGGAGCCAAGCATGAGATTACGAAGCCGATAGATGCTCAATCTAATTGATGTCTACTCTATTATGTTTCGCTTAATTGAGGGATCCAATATCCCGCTAGAGAGAGCACAACGATAAGTAATAAAATCAAGATAAGAAGGGTATTTATTATATTTGTGGGAATTTTCTCGACAGCAATGATTCCGAGACAAAAGATAGCAATCAAACCGGTTGTTACGTTTTGTAGACGCGATTTTGATTTCATTTCCTTTTGCAGGAGATAGATTTGCGAAATAAATCCTAGCGCTGCAGCGGCAATTAAGAGGGTGCCCATTACTTACTACGTATAAACTAAAGTAGTATAGTTGTGACGTTTGGACATAGCAGTCGAAATAAGCCGGGGAAGTTATGTAGTTCTCCTCAAAACCATCCGTATATCAATGACCCATCTCCAAGCATTGAAATCTAAAAATACAATTGTCATCCTCTTCTCACTCCTTGCCGTGTCGAGCGTTCTCACCCATACCGTTCAAACCCCGAGAATTGTAGGGTATGTTGCAGTATCAATCTTATCCGCAAGTATCATGGTTTGGTACCTCTCGACTCATCCTGATTGGAAGTCTATAGATCGTATCTCACTCGGATTTTTGGGAACTATTTGGTTTGCATTTATCAGTGCTTTCGTACTTAATCCGAGCCTCTGGAGTGGTATTCGAACAGTTGTCTTTATCGGATTCTCTTTTTTGGTCGTCTGCATCCTCCCGATGATTCTTGATCAGAGATCATTCGAATATGTTTTGTCAATTATTGCGGCAGTCTTGTGTTTTGTTGCCATTGTAGTCTGGGCAACAGGAACCTACTTCACAATCGCCGGATACCATCCGGGGTGGTATTTCCCGACTCCCCTACCGATTATCGGCAAAGTCGACCCAATCGCAGGGATATTAGACGGCTCGAATCTGATGGGTGCGGTTTGTGTTATTGGGTCTTTCACTTCTATCGCACGCTATCTCCGTACTCGTAACATGTGGTTCATGCTAATTTCCGGGCTCCTCGTCATCGGATCTATCTTATCTGCGTCCCGAACCGCGATTCTCTCGCTCGCAGCAGGCCTTGGAATTCTTGCTGCGTACTACCTCGGTGGACGTCGTTTAATGACGCTTTGCACCCTCATAGGGCTCGCTGGTCTTACGACAGTGCTCTTATCGGCATTCGGATTTATTCCATTCGTAGGTCCGATTGGATCGATTCGTTTCTCTGGAAGAGTCGAACTTTGGCGTTCGACATGGCGTGCAGTTCGTGACTCTCCTATCGTTGGCTGGGGAGCAGTGAACACAAAAGACCTGATTCAACCCTATATGATAAGTTCTCGCACCGCAGGCCGTGGAATCCATAATTCATACCTACGGATGTTCGCGATGACGGGATTCATTGGAGGGGTGTCGTACTTGGGATTGACAATTGTCGCAGGTATTCGGAGCTGGAGGGCGGCCGTAACACCAGTCCAGGTGACCTATTTCGCGTTATTCATCTCCATTGTAGTTATGCAGGTATTCAATGCAGGCACGATTTTCGGGTACGGGCTTCGCTCGTTTCTTTATGCAGTTGTGACTGGATTTGCATTGACAGCTTACCGGACCGAATCTACCCACCTTGCCTCCACGAGTCGATCTGACTCTTATACCGATGTAATCACCGTCCGGCCCCCGTTTTTGTGACGCTCGCGTGGTTGTATGACCGTCCCCGAAGAACATAGAAGGAACTTACTATCGCTGCTGGCACTGTCTTCGTCTCAATGATTATCATGGCTGCCACGGCATAGCGCGCCTTTGATGGACGTGTGCTCATCCTCGTAACTATCGCTGATAATTTTCACATCAAGTGGATCAATCTCCGCTGGGTTACGGGAGCGGCCGTCATGTTTGGGGGTGTTCGCAGCGTGACTCGCACTTCGAGGTATCGGCGGAATCGTCGCAACGTGCGGAATTTCACTCTCACTAATGGCAATCAGGTTAGAACTCGTGCATCAACTCCGCCCGCGTGAACGCCTCTCAGTACTGCGTTCAGGTACCGCGTCGAGCAATAACCACGCCTTTTTCGCGATACTGAGCCGCGACAGTCATAGTGAGCGGCAAGTACCTGGAGAAGCAGTAAAATCACATCAGCCAAACACCATTCCCTATGTAAATCTCTACGACGTTGGCGCTAACAACCACGGCAATGAATCGACTCCGACCCTCTTCAACCCGTTCACCGACTGAGATGGTGTCGAGATTCTTCTCTCTCGACATCGGTAGCGGTGCCACGTAAAGAAAAAATACGTCACGGCTTACTGCGCGTATCCGAGCTTCAGAGTAAAGACGATATTCCCTCTTTCAGTGAGATCGTCGGTTCGTAGCCGAGTTTTTCCATCGCCTTCGAGATATCTGCTTCGCTCTCCGCTATGTCACCCGGGCGAGGGTCCGTATGGACGATTTGGGAAGACGACCCCGAGACATCCCGAATCGTCTCGGCAAGTTCGTCTATCGTCACGCTTTCGCCAGTTCCGATGTTGTAGGCTTCGCCGACGTGCTCCGTCGTCGCGGCCAGCAGATTGGCTCGGACAACATCGTCCACGTGAACGAAATCGCGTGTTTGCTGTCCGTCGCCGTCCACGGTGATCGGTTCGCCGTTCGTCGCTTGTCGTTTGAAGATGCTGATGACGCCGCTGTAATCACCGCTCGACTGTCGCGGTCCGTAAATGTTGAAGTATCGGAGAGCGACGGTTTCTAGTCCATACAACTCCTCGTAGATGCGGGCGTAATGGTCAAGCGCAGATTTCTGCAAGCCGTAGGGTGACGACGGCGCAAACGATTCGTCCTCCGAAATCGGAATGTCCGTCGGCTGTCCGTAAATCGCACAACTCGATGCTAGGACGACGCGGGCATCGAGGTCTCGCGCCCGTTCGAGTAGCGCCAGTGTCGCGTCGATATTGACATCGTTCGCGCGCATCGGCTCCTCGACGGATTGCTGAACGCTCACGACACCTGCTTCGTGGAATATCAGGTCTACATCTGCCGTTGCACGCTCTAACGTCTCGGAATCGCAGATGTCCCCTTCGATTACTGTAGCGTTCTCGTTTACGTTCTCGCGTTTTCCGGTGGTGAAGTTATCCAAAATTCGGACGTCATTTTCGTCGACGAGCGCGTCGACGAGGTGACTACCGACGAAGCCTGCTCCGCCGGTGACAAGGATCGTTTGGGCGGCTGGTGTTTGGACCATTCGTCTATCTTGTGCTTTCCCTTCGATTAAATCTGTTTCTACTACGCTGTAAACGTCACACTTTGCGAGCCAAATACTCGGAACGATTGGGCTTACAAATCTCGCGAAAGAATCACCAACAGAAGGTAAGAGAGAGCCGTTATGCGGACGGGCTGGCCACTTCTTCGTCCGTGAGTCGCTCTTCTGCCTCGTCGCGGTCCTCGGGATAGCCGACGTCGATGCGCCAGCCGTCCATGCGAATCGCGTCGATGGTACGACCGCTTCTAATGAGGAGGTCGATGGCCTCGCTGATTTCGTACTCGCCGCGGTTCGACGGCTGCACGAGCTGGCAGGCGTGGAAAATCGCGGGTGAGAACGTGTAAAACCCGGTCATCACGAGGTTCGATGGTGGGTCTTCCGGCTTTTCGACGACGTCCGTGATTTCGCCGTAGTCGTTAGTGTCACAGACTCCGAATCGGCTGGCGTCCTCGTACGGCACCTCCTCGGTAAGGAACGCGGCGTCCGCGCGGTCCTCCTGCTGGCGACGAACCACATCTTCGAGATTCGCCTGGAAGATGTTGTCGCCCAGAATCAACATGAAGTCGTCGTCGATGTGCTCCTCGACGGTCAACAGCGCGTGTGCGAGTCCCTTCTGTTCCCGCTGATGGGTGTATGTGATGGGAATCCCGTCGAACTCGTCGTCGTAGTAGCTGATGATGTCTTCTTTGCGATAGCCGACGACGACGATGAACTCCTCCGCGCCGAGTTCGGCAAGTTGCTCGAAGCAGTGGGTGACGATGGGTTTGCCGTTCACTTCGACCAATCCTTTCGGCTTGTCGTCGGTGAGCGGTCGAAGGCGGGTACCTTTGCCAGCTGCCAGGACTACAGCTTTCATACTTTTGAACGGGGATGCCAGTCATAAATACTTTTAGACCCGAGCATATGCGAAGCTTCAAGGAAACCGGGATTAGTACCGTTCCTAATGGAACTTAGCATCGTCGGGAGTGGCTACGTGGGAACGACCGTCGCCGCCTGTTTCGCCGACCTCGGACACTCGGTCACCAACATCGACATCGACGAGGACATCGTCGAACAACTCAACGACGGTCAGGCCCCCATCCATGAACCCGGATTGGACGAACTCGTCGCCGAGCACGGTGGAAACCGGCTCACTGCAACGACCGACTACGATGCAGTTCGCGAGACGGATGCGACGTTCCTCGCATTGCCAACTCCTTCCCGTGCGGACGGTAGTATCGACACATCGATAATCGAAGCGGGAGCCCGTTCGCTCGGCGAAGCGTTGGGGTCGAAGGACGACTACCATCTCGTCGTCGTCAAGAGCACGGTCGTTCCGGGAACGACCGAGGACGTCCTCGGGTCCATCATCGAAGATGCGTCGAACAAGAGCCGAGGGGAGGACTTCGACGTGGCGATGAACCCAGAGTTCCTCCGTGAAGGAAGCGCGGTCGAGGATTTCCTCGGACCGGACAAGGTGGTTCTGGGAACGGAGAACGAGCGTGCGAACGAACGGCTGTCGGCAGTTTTCGAACCCCTCGTCGAGTCGTCCGCTCCCGCCGTCGTCGAAACCGGCATCCGCGAGGCGGAGATGATAAAGTACGCGAACAACGCGTTCCTCGCGACGAAGGTCAGCCTCGTCAACGAACTCGGAAATATCTGCAAAGAGTACGACGTGGACGCCTACGAGGTTATGGATGCCATCGGTCTCGACGACCGTATCGGCGAGCGATTCCTTCGCAGCGGTGTCGGATGGGGTGGCAGCTGCTTCCCGAAGGATACGGCCGCGTTGGTCGCCGCCGCACACGAGGAGGGATACGAACCGTCGCTCGTCGAAGCCGCCATCGAAGTGAACGAAAAACAACCGAAACGGTTGCTCGAACTGCTCGAAGGCCACGTTCCCCTTCAGGGCAAGCGCATTGCGGTACTCGGCCTCGCGTTCAAACCTGGAACCGACGACGTCCGCAATTCCCGTGCGATTCCGGTTATCGAAGCGCTCCAAAACCGTGGTGTGACCGTCGTGGCCTACGACCCCGTCGCGACCGAAAACATGCGCGAGCATTTCCCCGACATCGAGTACGTCGGGTCCGCGACGGCGGCGCTCGATGGCGCGGACGGAGCGCTCGTCGTGACGGATTGGGACGAGTTCGCCGCGTTGGACGACGAGTTCGAGTTGATGACGGACCCCATAGTCGTTGACGGCCGTCGAATCGTCGAGCAGCGGGATGGAATCGTTTACGACGGACTCACGTGGTAAGCGGCTCTCGTAACAACGCGGTTTGGACGTTGTTTCCTCTCCTGTGCCGTTCTAAGGGTCCATCTCTCCGTTCTGCCGAATCGTAACGAGCGATTCGAATCATTACAATCCATACACAGGTAGTTGGAAAACCAAAAATTCCAACCAATAAATGTATGCAAGTTAGTGTTTTAGAGGTAGTATAACGGGATCAGATTATCGTCAGGGAGCGATTACTTAAGGATTTGTGACCGTGGTTTCTAATCGAGATGCCAAAAATACTATCGGCTATCGTGACCGTCGGGACACAACTCGAGGATAAAGGATTTGCAGATGCCTTGGTGAAAACCAATACTACCCTCGTAAATCAGCTCTCGCTGATCGGATTTTTTCTGTTCGTTATACTCGTCGCTGGTGGAGTCTATGCGATACGAACTGATCGATTTCGAATCGACCCATGGCAAACTATCGAACGATACAACACGCCCTCATACGCTTTTATCACGGCGTTCGTGCTCCGTCTCTTGATCATCCCATTATCCGAACTCCATATCAATCCATATTCTAACAACGATGCCGTCGGCTTCGAGAAGGCGGCCACAGCGATTGCACATGGGACAGTGACGAACTACGATCCACTATACGTCTATCACGCATGGGGGAGCATCCTCGCACCGTTCTGGTTACTCCCCGGACCGAGCAGCGTCTATGCACACGTCTTCGTCGCTTTGCTCGGAGCAGTGAGTATCTATATGGTGTATCGTATCGCAGAGCACCTTCACTCTCGAACCGCGGCCGGACTCGCGGTCGCGCCGATGATGTTCTTCCCCAGCTTCCTGTTGATTCACACTTCGTTCACCCGGGAGGCGTTCGTCCTGTGTATGGTGACGACGACGACGATGCTGCTCGTCGTTCCGTCTGACACGCTTTCGCTCCGTACTCGCTGGCTTGTGGCGAGTATCTGTCTCGGGTTCGCGGCGCTGGTCCGATACGAAAACCTGCCCTTCTATCTACTGGCAATCATCTTGGGTCTCGGAATTCGGGAATACTATCGTCGAGGCGCACCCGAAGAGGTCATCAAAACCGGGAGCAAGGTCGCGGCTATCGCTACAATCCTCGGCATACCGCTCTGGGTTCGCCTGCTCCGCTGGGGGATTCACCACGTTATCGTCCCACAGCGCGTCGGTCGTGCGTTCGGAAACAGTGCCTATCTCATCGTCGTGCCGGATACGATTCTGAAGGTGCTTTGGTTCACACCGGTGGGCATCTCTTATTTTTACTTCGCTCCCTTCCCCTGGATGATTCAGTCCGCGCGGTTCATCCCAGTCATGTTCGAAGGTCTCGTTAACCTCTCGTTCGTTATCTTTGCTATCTTTGGTCTCCGTCGATTCGTTCACTCTCACTCATGGAAGACAGTCCCCCTGCTGGTCGTGTTCGTCTTGCTGAGCGTCTTGTACGGCCTCGTCGAGGCGAACGTCGGAGCGGCGGTTCGCCACCGTCAGATGCTGATTTGGGTCGTTTATATCGTCGGCGCAGTTGGCGTTACAGAATTGATTTGGTTGAGCGGGTGGACTGTCGATACCGATACGAGCACCCTAAGTGCCAGCGATTGAGTGGTACCCCGCCGATGTTTTAGACAATGCAACCACATCCATTAGGCGCGTGAGAGATCGATCACTGGAAGATTCGATACGCAAATACTAGTTCAGATTGGAGCGCTGGTCCCTGATAATCGTCACCAGTTCGGAGAGCGGCACGAGTTTACCGACCGTGAGCGCGTATACCAGCGTGAAGAGTGCCAGGACCGCCGGTATCGGTAGAATCTCGCGACTTACCAACAGAATCACTCCGGAACCCAATAGCGTGAGATAGGTCCGCGAGTACGCCGTGCTGATGGGAAGCAGTGCGATTTTCGAGTAGAGTTGAACCGCATATGCGATATTGAGACAAATGTATGAAACCGTCGTTGCTACGGCCGCTCCGAGCATTCCGTATCGCGGAATGAGGAGGACGTTGAGGACGAGATTGATGGCGACTGCAACAACGTTATCGAACAATATGGTCTTTGTATTCCCAAGCGACGTCAACGTCGCTGCGTTCGGTCCCAATATAGCGTGGATGAAAAATCCGAACGAGAGGACCACTAACGCTGCACTTCCCGAAGCGTACTTCCCGCCAAACGTCAACGAGATGGCCAACTCGGGGGACGCTATCAGCACGAAAAACGGTGGAAACGTCACGAGCATGATCCAAAGGGTGATTTTCTTGTAGGTAGACCGCATCTTCGTAATGTCGCCGTTCGAGTGATGTTCGGACAACTCGGGGACAACGATAAATCGAAACGCGGTAAGGACCACCGTCAACAAGAACGTCAGAGAGTAGACGACGTTGTACGTTCCCACCGTTTCTAATCCGATATAATAGCCGATCAGCATCGTGTCCATATTGGACAAAACGATTGTAATGACGCTGGATAGCATGAGTGGAAAAGAAAACAAGAAGAGTTCCTTCCGACGTGGGGTGTACCGGTCCCAGCGTGTAAAGTTAGTCTTCGAATACAGCAGATAGACGCCGGCCAGTGCAGTGAGTATGTACGAGAGGAGGTACGCAACGCTAGCCCCGTATTCCGTATACCCGAGCCAGAGTGCGCAAACAACGAAAAAGACTCGAATCAGCGAAAGGCCGATATTGTCCACGATTGCTTTGAACGTGTAGTTCTTCGTCCCCTGAAAAACGGACATCGAGATCTTCAACAGTACTTCGAACGGAATCGCCAGCGCGAATATGCCGATTACGCCGGCTGCGGCAGGCCGGTCGAAGACGGCGACAGCGATCTGATTTGCGAAGATGAAAATTCCGAGGCCGGTGAGCACTGCAACGGGCATCACTATCTGGACGGCGGAGATGAAGATGTCCTTCTGTTGGGTTTCGCTTTCATACCGAGGTAGATACCGTGCGATGCCAGAATTGAGGCCGAGGAGGGAGAGGGTTGAAACGATTGCGAAAAAGGAGTAGCCAAACGCGATAGCGCCGTAGCCTTCGTTGCTGAGAGTTCTCGCCATCAGTATCTTGTTCCCGAATAGAAGGCCGTAATCACATGCCAACCCTACGAAGAGGATACTTCCACTCGTAAACAGTTTACTGACAACGGTCCCAGATTGATCGTTTTCACCCATTGTTTAGCTCAGATTGATATCCGATGGTCGCTCATTGTATACGATTCGCTACGGTCGATGGACGCTCCGCAAGCCCCTTCCTCCGCAGTTCGGCCCAACTTCGATCGAACTCACGTACCAACAGTCGAATTATTGAGGGAGGATGGATTTCCGGTGATACTGCTTGTGTCAACACACTCCGTAGTAATTCTTCCGGCTAATAGTAATGAAATGTATATGTGCTTTATTCGTATTTGGCTAACTCGAATATTCCTCTCGAACGGAGTCACCGAGTAACCCAATATCCCTCGCTTTGTCTCCCGGGGAACGCACAGGTACCAACGCGGAACGTTCGACATTCGGCCGTTAGACAGGGCCTACCGCACCGAAGGGGGCGAATAACAGGATGCAAACCCCTATTGGTAGGCAACAGGTTCTGTATAACAATTGTTGTTGGAGTTAAATCATGATTCGCGAAACACGCAGTAAATTGGCTCCAATCATGGCACGAATACTCATACTCTGTTCGCGAATCCCGTACCCCCCAATCGGTGGTGCAAAGTTGCGGATGTACAACACGGCGAAGATACTCTCGAAGCGCCATACCGTGGACTTGGTAGTGGTGAATGAGGATGAGGAGCAACCCGAGCATATCCAGGCGCTCCAAAACCAGTTCAACGATGTAGTTTCGTTCAACTATCCCAAAAGCAGGTTTTATCTGAATACGGTTTCTGGCCTCGTGTCCGAAAAGCCGTTACAGTCGTTCTATTACCACTTTGACCGTGTTCAGGAGTGGGTAGACGACCATTCGGCCACCTACGATATGGTGTACTGTAATCACGTAAGAACGGCCGAATACGCACGTGACCTCGACGTGCCAGTCGTCGTCGATTTCGTCGATGCCATTTCACGAAACTATGCAGAAGCGAAAGACGGGGCCTCCGGAGTCTGGAAATGGTTGTATTCGATAGACAGCGACCGACTCCTGGAATATGAACGTACGTTGATCGAGGAAGTGGATCGTTCGTTCATCATCTCCGCGGAAGATCGGGAGTACATCACTGAGGACGTCGCTCTCGATGACACACCGGTCGTGGTTCCGAACGGAGTCCGAGAAAAACTTCTCGATTCCGCGAAAGCGAAGCGTACCGATGCGAATGACGATGAGTCCCAGTCAATCGTGTTCCTCGGGAAGATGGACTACTTCCCGAACGAAGACGCGGCCACGTTCTTCGCGAACAAAGTGTTCCCCAAAATACGAAAACAGTGTCCGGACGCGGTGTTCGAGATAGTCGGAATGAATCCAACCGAGGAGGTACAGTCCCTTGGAGAGCGGTCGGGTATTCGTGTGACCGGCTTTGTCGAAGAACCGATGGAGTATCTCAACCAAGCAAGCGTCGTCGTTGCTCCGATGCGATTTGGGGCAGGCGTACAGAACAAAATCCTCGAAGCGATGGCATTGTCGAAACCCGTCATAACGACGTCGCTCGGGCTCGAGGGAATCGATGCCACCGATTCGGTCGATATCAAAGTCGCCGACGACCCGGGCGGACTCGCCGAAAAAACGGTTGAACTGCTCAACAATCGACAACAGCGAACCGCAATCGGAAACGAAGCACGCCGTTGTATCGTCGAGAACTATCGGTGGGACGTCGTTGAGCGAACGTTGCTCGAGGAGATAGATGAGGTCCTCGCCGAAGCTGACCCGTCGAGTGGAGTGCGAGAGCGAGCAATCCCGCAGTACGCGTAACGCACGACCCGTACTCGATACCGCTACCCTCACTCTTCGTTCTATACGCGCAATACGTCTTCAGTAAATTCCGTATCGATACACTCCTCCCCTTGATTCCTTTCGCGTTCGAGAATTACTGCTGAATCGGACCTCAGCAACCCGCTTCAATCCTAAACGTAAATCGTCGATAAATCGTATCCCAGTACTCCCTCAAAGGAAGAGAACCCTCACGCTCGAACACGATGAACCACATTTGAAATCAGTAGTACGGCCACGACTGCTACCTCGCTCGAATCAAAACCCGGGCTCGTGCGTCTCCCTTGGAGTCCGTTCGTTAGTTCTCTTCCTCTCCGCGGACGAGCTCGTCGACGTCCTCGACCACTTGCCAGAGTTGTCGCATCACGATTTGGACGTCGAACCAGAACGACTGTCGACGGATATACTCGACGTCGTACCGCAGTTTCTTCGCTGGCTCGTGTCCAGTGGCGTCGCTAATTTGTGCGAGTCCGGTCAGGCCGGGCTTGATGAACCACCGCTTTCGCCACTCGACGACGCCGGTTTCGATATCGGAGTCCAGTTCCGGTCGTTCCGGCCGGGGTCCGACGACACTCATATCCCCGGTGAGAATGGACCAGAGTTGCGGGATTTCGTCCAAATGGGTCCGCCTGAGGATTCGACCGACGCGCGTGACCCGCGGGTCGACCTCGCCCTTGTCCTCCTCGCTGACTTTGGCCCCGGTTTCGGCTTCCGCGTCAGTGACCATGCTCCGAAACTTGTACACCTGGAACGTGCCGCCGAACTCCGCGGTCCGTGCCTGACTGTAGAAGACTGGGCCGGGACTGTCGAGTTTGACCGCCAGTGCGATGACGCCGAGAAGCGGCGCAAAGGCGAGGAGGCTAGCCGCGGCGAACAACACGTCGAACATTCGTTTGAACACGTAATCCTGCCAGTCCCACGGTTCGAGAGCGACTTCGACGAGTTCGTCGTCCTCCGTCGCTTCCGTCTTCGTGAGCACGCTATCGATGTGCCGACTCGGAGCTTTCGCCGTAACACCGTGTTTGTGACACGTATCGAGCGCGCCGAAAAACTCCGCTCGGTCCGTGGTCGAGAAGGCCAGGATAGCCGTGTCCACGTCGTTTTCGAGGATGACGTTTTCCAAGCGCGAAAGGCCGCCAAGGCGTTCGACACCCGGGAGCGGTTGTTCAGTCCCACCGTCCGGGACGACCCGTTCCAATTCACGCTCGTGAATCTCGTTTCCACTCGGTGGCGAGACGTATCCCAGCACGGGTGTGTTGATGGCTTTGAGAACGTCAGCGACGTGGCGTACGTCGTCACCGATGATGATAGCAGGTGCTTGGGTATCGGCTGGCCGCCGCCGAATCGAAACGAAGAACACCGGAAGACAGACGCCGAGCAGGGCCGTGATGATGATGAGCGTCGAGCGAGGTAGGCGGTATGTGTAATCCGCATAGCCGAGCGTGGCGAGTCCGAGAACGGCAATGAACAGTCGTTTTTCCGTGACAGAGAGCGTGTCCAATACCCGTCGCGGACGGGGTTTGAACATGGGACTGAGACTCGTCGTAACGACGAAGGCGGTGATGAGACCCGCAATTCCGATCTCCGCTCCTGGGAGCACAGTCGCGTGTAGCTTACTGACTACTGGAACGCTCGTCGTCACGAACTCCTGAATCGTCGCCGTATTCGCGACCAGGACCGAAAGTACAACGAGTGATATCGTTCCGGTAACACTAGCGAAACGATAACGGAATTTGGAGAGCACTACTTCATTTAGTATACTTGGATTCTCATAAATGCTACGTCCAATGCACCACCAAATAAACAACCTATTTACTAAATAGATTCTATATGAGTACACAAATATGGAATATGTATATCATTTTCTCGGTGGATAGGAAATTCTCCTTTTACAGGGTCGGTTTATGACGATGGGTAGTTTGGCACTAAATCGACAGTACGTGCCCGTTTCAGAGGGTAGAATCCACGTTACAATAATGCAATGGGTCGTCGTACCGGTATGGACAGGGGGGGCCCACAATCTGGGCATATATGTTCGAGCGATTGTACGGCTCAACAAACCAGGCGAAGAGCGTTGGTTTCGAATAAATGACCCCGTTTTGGAAAGGGTATCTACTCGCGGTGTTACTTTCGATTGGCTTGTGGTTTGGAATCGTCCGATTTCTCCCGTCTCTGCTATAGCCGACTCTGGGATGTAAAGCGTGGATAGAGTGTGACATCCTCACCCGCCGTAAACGACGGGGTTTCCTGCTTATAGAAAGATGATTGACGAGGCGCGTTAGCAGCGGACGGTCATTCGCTGGATAAGCATAGCGAATTCCGTTCAAAAAGGAACCATTAGTTTAGAAAATATATAAGACACAACAATTATTAGTCAAATTACGTATAAAAGAATGTATTATTGAGGACGTATAAATCAAAAATAGGAATAATGACGAAAGATGAAGTCATGATTGCGACCGGTATCCTTCTGGGGACGTTCGGGATCGGCTACGCATTCATCGGCTTTTAAATGGAAGGAAACGAATCCCGTGAGCGTTAGGTTTCGAAGCGCGGAGAATCACACGACGAGGAGGAAGACGCCCCAGCGATTGCCAGCGCCCCAATTCCTACACAAACCGCCCAGAAGGAAACACGTTCGACGACCCGCAACAACGCGTCGATTGTGATGTATCCGACGATAGCACTGGTTGCAAGCGCGATGAGTGCAACCGTGGGGGAGACGGATGGGAGGCCACCGGTTTCGAGGACGACCAATGCGCCAGCACCCGCAGCTGCGGGAATGCTAAGCAGAAACGACAGGCGAAACGCGTCAGCACCGTCGTATCCACGGAAGAGGAGAGTCCCCGCTGTCGTTCCCGAACGCGAAACACCCGGAAGGATGGCCAATCCCTGCATCCCACCGACGAGAATCGCATCCGTCAATGTAGGAGTCTCCCGATTCCCTAACTCGAACCGGTCTGCAGAGCGGAGCAACACTCCGGTCCCGATCAGCAACACGCCGATGAGTGCGACGAATCCGCCACCTGCCAGTTCGGAGACGACTGCATCCAGGGTTTTGTAGGCGAGAATTCCGACGATACCTGACGCGAGCGTAGCGACGACGAGGAACGACAGCTCCGCCTGTCGATTCTCGAACGCCGAATCAGGACGCCACCCCCGAAGCGAACCGAGGACGCCTTCGAGTTCTCCACGATAGTAGACGGTTGCAGCGATTGCGGTTCCGGCGTGGAGGAACAGAGAAAAGCGGAGTGCCGCTTCCGGTTGGCTTCCCATCGCGCGAAGGAATAAGGTGAGATTACCTTCGCTCGAAATCGGGAGCCACTCGAAAATGCCTTGGAGGATACCCGCGACGAACGCGATCAGAACGGACTCGTCGACCATGGATGGGTGTCTCGGGCGAAGGAGAAAGGCGATTCGGTTTCTGATTCTATTGGATAATTTAATTTCCATACGAGTATGTTTCTCTATTCGATATTCTTGAGATGGGAATTTGACGAACGAGAATCCGGATGAGCTGACAATAATTGTGTGGGAATATCACTGTAGAAATCACTACTATACGAAATCCCTATTTCTTGACCCAGAGGGACTGATCGAAGGGCTGTATGTCTATTTAATGACTGTCCATATGAACCCAACACTAATTACTCTGTGAGAACTAACTTGGAATAGAAATGGCCATTGCTGGCTCGACTATCCTGGACTTGCCCGACTTCTCGGACTTTTGGATCGCGTTTTTACTTGCGAGCGTTATCTCTCTCTTCATGTGGGCGACGATCATCAAACTGATTTGAAGTCGAAGTCAAAAAACACGGTTATGAGGGGATTTACCGTTCGTATCCACAGATGAGATAGCCAAAGACCAGCATCGCGAGTATCGAGGCGACGGCATTGTTGAACATCGTGTACACCGCAAACGTTTGGTGAACCGCGAACGCGAGGGCGAACCCGAGCATCGGCACGTCGACCGAGTTCCATCGAACGATGCCCTCGACGATGCTACCGAGAACGATTACGAGATACGCCAATCCACCGACGATGCCAACCTGGAGGAAGATTTGGACGTACGAATTGTGGGGCGAATACCCGCGGAAGTGAGGGACGGTGATGAAGGGTTTGATGACGGCGTGCGTGTTGACGACTCCGTATCCGAGGGTGGAGGGTGCGTTTTTGATGGCTCGAAGTCCCGCCATCCAAAGCGGCGCTCGTCCGTGTGCATCTATCGGTCCGACAGAAAGAAGAATACTAAGGAGTAAGACCGCGGATGCTATCGCGAGCGGAACGACTGTGAACGGAACGCTTCGACGACCGAACAGAACGTACCCGACGTACACGACGGTGGCCAACCCGAGTGCCAACCACGATGCTCGGGCATACGTCAGATACGTGGCGAATCCGTTGAGGAAGAACAACGCAGATGCAACCGGGACTAAGAGGAACCGCCGTTCGAATACGTTCTCGACGGCTAGCACAAACGCTGCAAACGCACCAGAAAAAGTGAGGACGGCGAGGATATTCGGATTGTCGAGCACGGATTGAAGGTAGTGAAACTCCGTACCGAGTAGCGGAATAGTGGCAGTGCTTTCGAAGAGTTGGGGCTGGAGCCACCAAAGGTCGTACGACCCGATCACGTAGACGGGGAGTCCTATCACGACGAAAAATCCAGCGACGAGCGACAGACCCCACAGGAAGACGTTCCGCGAGACGTACCTCGGGATGAAGAAGACGCTTACGCCGAAGAGTAATGCCATATAGACGACAAACGACGCTTTCGTCGAACCAGCGGCCATCGAGTTGACGTGGATAAAGAACACCCCTAGCATGAGGACGTACGCGGCCACGTATATCGCTCGACTTCGGAGGAACGCTACGAAATCGTACCCGATGAACGGATAGACCGCGTACAGAAGGAAGACCAAAACAACGTGGAAGCTCCGTCTCTGGCCCGGTATGTACAGATTGTGCTGTCGGAGGAGGACGAAGGTCAGGAGTATCAACAGTGATGTCTGTGCGACGTGTATCCACAGCCCTCTATCGGTCCGATAGTACGTATGTGCGAGCAATAAGAGGGGTGTAACATAGAGAAAGAGAAGGTCGAGATGAAACGAACCAAACCATTCTGGGGAATTCTGCGCTCCGTAAAGAACCCCGATGAAGAGAAGTGGAATCAGGAGGAGTTGAACGAGGGCGAACGACGAAACTCTCCGGTAAGTGGGTTGAAAAATGAGCGAGTAGAAGCGTTCTGATTGTCTTGTAAATTCATGGGAACCATTCCACGTTAGCTAAAATAAGTTTAGGACCATAGCATAAAAAGGATGTCTATTTCTGCTTTTAATAATACTTATTAAATTTATGCTCTATGGTGTGCTTTTTGGCTTCTGTGCAGCGAGTCGGAACGATTCACAGATTCC
>NZ_MEIH01000324.1:0-13610 GCF_001723155.1 Haladaptatus sp. W1 | reverse complement strand
GCGGGTCGAGGAACTAAAGGCGACCGGCGTGGACCTCATGGTCGGCTATCCCGCGCGGGGCATCGACTCGTTCCTCGACCGCTAAGTTTTTTCGCGGTCTTCGGCCGCGTTTCCGCTCGCCGCGAGCGTTGCCCGTTCGCCGCGACACCCAGTTACAAATACCGCGACTGCAATCACAGCGTCATGAGTCGACTTGCCGAAGAGACGACGACCACGGCCCGCGATGCGCTCGCGGACGTGGACGTTGCACTGCTCCCGACGGGAAGCGTCGAACAGCACGGCCCCGCCCTCCCGCTCGGTACGGATTTCATGGCGGCACAGGCCGTCGCGGGCACGCTCGGGGACCGCGAGAACGTCGTTCTCCTCCCGACGGTTCCGGTCGGAGTCAGCGAACACCATCGCCAGTTCGACGGCACCCTCTGGACCGACCCGGCGACGTTCGAGGACTACGTGACGGACATCGTGTCCAGCATCGCCAGCCACGGCGTGCAGAAGGTCGTCATCGTGAACGGTCACGGCGGTAACGACGGCGCGCTCCGGCGCGTCGCGCGCCGGGTCCGCCGCGAGGAAGTGGCCTACGCCGTTCCGTGGAACTGGTGGGGCGGAATCGGCGACGTGCTCGAAGACGAGTTCGGGATGGGAATCACGCACGCCGACGAGATAGAGACGAGCATGCTCCTCGAAGTCGCCGAGGAACTCGTCCGCGAGGCGGCGCTCGAAGCGGCCGAGGCGGGCGCGAACGACGCGTGGGGCGAGGACGTCCACGGCGCGAACGTCGGCTTCGACACGGCCGACTTCTCCGAGAGCGGCGTCGTCGGCCAGCCGACCAGGGGGTCGCGGGAGGCCGGTGCGCGACTGCTCGACGCATCGAGCGACGAACTCGCCGCGCTGGTCGAGTGGCTCGGTGAGCAGGATATCGACCACCTCTGGCCCGAGGACCACCGATGAACGTCGGTATCGTCGGCGGCGGTGCCGTCGGATTGACGGCCGCGCGGGACCTCGCTGTCCGCGGAGCCGACGTGACGCTGTTCGAGGCGGGGACGATTCCGAACGAGAGGGAGAGCACCGCCAGAGCGGCGGGCGTGCTCTACGACGCCTTCGCAGCCCCGGAGGACGCCCGCGTCGGTGCGCGCGCCATCGAACGCTTCCGCGAGTTCTCGGGCACCGGCGGGTTCGAGTTCGTGGAGACGCCCTACGTCTGGTTCGCACGCACGGGCGACGAGAAGCGCGCGGCGGCCATCCGCGAGCAGGTGCCCCGGATGCGCGAACACGGGCGGGACGTCGCGTTCATCCACGCGTCGGAACTCGAAGAGCGGTACCCGGCGCTGAACGCCGAGGACATCGGCGTCGCCGCCATCGCACGGAACACCGGGCGAACCGACCCCGGAAGCTACGCGCGGATGATGGCCGCGGAAGCCGAGAAGAACGGCGCGGAGATTCGAACCGAGACCGAGGTTCGCGTCCGACTCGACGGCACGGCGGCCGACGGGAAACCCCAAATCTTCCCGGACGGCGACCACGGCGAACCGTTCGACGCCATCGTCGTCGCGGCGGGCGCACACACGAAACGCGTGCTGGCGGAGGCGGGAATTCCCGTCGCGCTCAAACCCTACCGCGTGCAGGCGCTCACCTGTGAATTCGACGCCGACACGCCGATGCTGTACGACGCCACGGAGGGCTACTACCTTCGCCCGCATCCCGACGGTCTGCTCGCCGGTGACGGAACGGAGAAAGTCGAAAGCGACCCGACCGACTGGAAACACGCGAGCGATGCCGCGTTCGAAACGGCGATGCACGAACGCCTCGCCCATCGGCTCGATTTCGAGGCGGACGACCCGACCATCGAGCGAGCGTGGGCGGGCCTCTGCACCGCAACGCCCGACTACGACCCGCTGCTCGGGGAACTCCGACCGAACTGCTACGTCGCCGCTGGCTGGCAGGGCCACGGATTCATGCGTTCTCCCGCGCTCGGCGAAGCCATCGCGGAGGACGTGCTCGGCGAGGGCGGCATCCCGGAGTTCGATCCGAAGCGCTTCACCGGCGACGAGGAGTTCGAAATCGTGGAAGGAATGGCGGTCGACTGAGGAGTTCGAAATCGGAGAGGCGTCAAAAATGGAATCGTCGGGGACAGAGACGTCTCGAAAACGGAGACGCGTCGGAAACGGAGACGTATCGAAAGCCGCTCTTCACTCGGCTTTCGGCACCGTGACTTGGAGGGTTCCCGAGTCGGTCAGCGTCGCCGTCGCTTTTTTCGGGTCGACTTCGGCGTCCGCCGGGAGTTCGACCTGTCCGTCGAGGGACATCCCGCGGCCGGGGAACACCATGTCGAATCCCTCGTGGAAGTCGCGGAAGCGGTCGATTCGAACGAGGACGGAATCCCGGACGAACCGGACCTGCACGTCGCTGCCGGTCGCTCCCGCCGCGTCGAAGACGATGAGATAGGCGTCCTCGCTTTCGAGCAGGTCGGACGGAATCGGCCGGGATTCCTGTACTTTGCTCGCGGCGCGGCCGACTTTCGACGCGACGGCCGTCACGGTCGAGCGCCCGAGCTCGCGGAGCGTCATAGTTCGATTGCTTCGAGGCAGTCGGTTTCGCCACAGTACGGGCACTGGAAGTCGTTTACGCCGACGTCATCCGGCATGTCGTAGGTGTAGTGCATCTCGAACATGTCCAGTTCGCAGCCGTCGTCCGTGCATTTGACCTCAAGCGTCGCGGGCATACGCGACGATACGTCCCGGACGAAAATAAACGCGCGGACTTCGACCAGAATTTCCGTCGCCATGAACTGGGTTTGGTTCCGAGGTTACACCGACCGTTGCTACGGAGCAGACGTCAAAAGCCCCCACCCGCTACCGCACCGCAACCGCGACAACCACATCCTCCCCAGCCGATTCACTCCACTTCGTTCCGTTCATCCCTCGCGCGGCTTCACCGGGACGACGCGGCCGAAAGTGGCCGCGTCGTCCCGCCAGCGCGCGCCACAGTGGAACGGTAGAATGGGTCTCGTCGCGGTGTGTCGGTCGTCGTTTCGTGGCAACCGACGCGAGAAACCACCTCCGCGCTATCGTAGCGGGTAGTCACCGTTTTATCCGTCCGGTCGCAAAAGCGGGTATGACCGACCCCGCGACCCTCGACGTGACGCTCGTGGACGGCTACGTCGACGAACCGGCTCACTTCGGCGTGCCGCCGTACATCTCGACGTACCCGCGCTACACCGCCGGGGCGCTCGTGGATGCGGGGGTGCCGGAGGAACGGATCACGTACCACACCATCGACGAACTCCGGGAGGACAACGCGAAGTGGGCGGACGTGGCCGACGCCGACCTGTTCGTCTACATCGGCGGGATGACCGTTCCCGGCAAGTACGTCGGCGGGACACCCGCCGAACCGGACGAGGTGCGGAAGATGGCGTGGACCGCCGACGGGACCAGTTTGATGGGCGGTCCCGTGAAGTTCGGCGTCGGGGACGAGAACGCGGGCGGAACCCAAACGCAGCGCGACGACCTCGACTTCGATTTCGTGGCGAAGGGCGACGTGGAAGCCGCCGCCTTCGACCTCGTGGAAAGCGGCTTGGAGGGGTACGACAATCGGATGCGGGACAACGAGGAGGTGGACCGCTGGGCGGAAGCGGGCGCGTTCGTGGTCGAACAGCACCCCAACCATCCCGACTACCTCATCTGCGAGATGGAGACCTCGCGCGGGTGTCCCTACCGCTGCTCGTTCTGCACGGAACCGCTGTACGGCAACCCGTCGTTCCGCGAACCCCAGTCCGTCGTCGCGGAGGTGGACGGCCTCTCGAACCGCGGCGTCCGCCACTTCCGACTGGGGCGACAGGCCGACATCCTCGCCTATGGCGGGAACGGAGAGAAGCCGAACCCGGACGCGCTCCGCGAACTGTACGGCGGGATTCGTGAAGTCGCGCCGGACCTCGGGACGCTCCACCTCGACAACATGAATCCCATCACCGTCGTCGAGTGGCCCGAACTGTCCCGCGAGGGGATTCGCGTCATCGCCGAGCACAACACGCCCGGCGACACCGCCGCGTTCGGTCTCGAATCCGCGGACCCGGTGGTGCAGGAGCAGAACAACCTGAACGTCACCGCCGAGGAGTGTTTCGAGGCGGTGAAAATCGTCAACGAGGAGGCGGGATGGCGACCCGGAGAATCGCCCGACGACGCTCCGACGCACGGCCCGGACGCCGCGAATCGACTGCCGAAACTGCTCCCCGGAATCAACCTGCTTCACGGCCTGAAGGGTGAGCGAAAAGAGACGTTCGACCACAACCGCGAGTTCCTCCAGCGCGTCTACGACGAGGGGCTGATGCTCCGCCGGGTGAACATCCGGCAGGTCATGGCGTTCTCGGGCACGGAGATGAACTCGGTGGGGACGGACATCGCCGACGACCACAAGCGACTGTTCAAGCAGTACAAGAGCGAGGTCCGCGAGGAGATAGACAACCCGATGCTCCAGCGGGTCGCCCCGCCGGGGACCGTGCTGCCGAACGTCCACCTCGAATACCACAAGGACGGGCGAACCTTCGGACGTCAGTTGGGGACCTATCCGCTCTTGGTCGGGATTCCGGGCGAGCGCGAACTCGGCCGAACCATCGACGTGGCCGTCGTGGACCACGGCTATCGCTCCGTCACTGGTGTGCCGTACCCGCTGGACGTGAACAGCGCGACGATGGACGAACTCACCGCGATTCCCGGTCTCGGCAAACAGCGCGCCGGAAACGTCATCGTCAACCGCCCCTACGAGACGCCGGACGACCTCGCCGAGACGGTGGACGTGGACCTCAGCAAGTACGCAGGGGCGAGCGTCTCCAGAAACGCGGACTGACCGACGACGGTTCTCACAGCGACCGAGCGTCGGCGGCGAGCGAAGCGAGTCGCCGCGAGGGAGCGGTAGGCCGGTGAATCAAACACCAGAAATCGGCCGGTGAATCAACCACTAGCGACCAGCGGTTCCACCGCGAGTGAGGAACGAACGAGCGGGCCGCCGCTTGAATGGCGCATAGAAGAGCTTCGCTCTTCCAATGTAAAATGAAAGCGGCGTGCTTTTGGTCGAGCTTTTACAGGGAATGCGAGGGAGCGAAGCTCCCTCGTTCCTTCACGGCTTCGCCGTGCAGGAGACGGTTCGTCGCGGGTCGAATCGACCCGCGACGAGCCTTCGACCGTCGTAAAAGGTCGTTTTAGAACTCTTCTTCGATGATCTCGCCGACGGCGAAGTTCGACTTGACTTCCGTGATTTCGACCTTTACGCGCTCGCCGATTTCCGCGCCGGGGACGATGATGACGTAGCCCCGCTCGACGCGGGCGATACCGTCGCCCTGCTTGCCGATGTCCTCGACTTCGACGTAGCGGATTTCTCCGGCCTCGACGGGTGGCTGTGGTTCCGACGAGACGGAGCCGGTGCTAGTGTTGGTGCTCGATTGTGTTGTCGTCGTCGCTGTTTGCTCGTCGTCCGATTCTTCTTCCGTCTCCCGCGAGATAAGCGCGACACGGTAGGTTTCTCCCGGTTCGACTGAACCCGTGTCGATTTCACGTCGTGGAACTGAGACGACATACTCGTCGCCTTTGAGAGTAACATCAGCGCTGAACAGACACAGGAGCTTGTCAGAGATTTCCAAGGGTCGTAGACCTCCACATGAATCCAAGTAGTCAACCATTATAGAATTATCGAACACCAGCTTTTTCTGCAGTCGGGAGCCGAATCCGACGCGAACAGCGTCGGATTCGGCCTTCCTCCTTGAAAAAGCTGGACCAAAAGCCGTCGTCACCTCCGTCCGTCGTGCCAAGGGCACTCCGTTGGAGGTTCCTCGGCCCGGAAAATCGGAGATTTTCCGGAGGGGTTGCTAGCTTCCACGGTTGTGTCACCGGCCGGTTTCTGGCGGCTGTATCACCGGCCTATCGCTCGCGGCGGCGCTCACTTCGTTCGCGCCTGCCGCTCGCTGTCGGAGGGTGTCGTCTTCTTGGGGCTGTCCTCAGCTTTCGTACGCTGTTCCGTCGGGGTTCTTCGCGCCTTCCGAGTCGTGAACGACGATTTCGCCCGGGTCGGGGTTCGCGGGGTCGTAGTTGTCGCGCACGCCGATTGCCTCTTCGAGTTCGCGGACGGCACGTTCCTTGAGCGCCGTCGCGAGTTCTTCGGCGTGTTCCCTGTCGATGTCGCGGCCGAGGCCCTCGCACTCGTGGGCGCGGACGACTCCCGACTCGTCCACGGGGTCGCCCATCGGCTGGCTCGTCCCGCCGAGCGCCACGCTGAAGGGGTACGTCTGGCAGATGAGCGGTCGGTCGGGGTGGACCGAACACGCTCCGATTCCGTCCTCGTAAAACCGACAGTCGCCGCAGTCGTCGGTCTGGAGCGCCCACTCGAACGTCTCGCCGCCGTCCTCGGTCAGACCGAAGGGCATGGGTCGGGCCACGTCTCGAAAGTCGTACTCGGTCGTCTCCTGCAACTCGTGCACTTCGTCGGGGAAGACGGTCGCAGTGTGCGGGTCGTCCGCTTCGCTCGTACAGCAGGCACCACAGCGCGTGCACTCGAACCCGATGTCCTCGATTGCGTCCGCGAGGTCGGTTACGTCGAGCGACTTCGCTCGTTCCAGTTCGGCTTCGAGAGTTTCCACGGCGGATGGTTCGCGTGCGGAGGGAAAACGGTTGTGGGATTTTTCTTTCACGTCGAACGAGCGCGTTCGCCATCCCACGTGACGTCCCCTTCGACGGCCAACTTTTCGAGGTGGGCCGCCACGGTTTTCTCCGCGAACTCCTTGACGGCGCTGATGTCCTTGTCGTAGGCGGCGTCCGTCACCGAAGGAAGCGACCGGGCACCGCTTCGAACCGCGTCGAGCACGCGCTCTTCGCGGTGCAGTCGGTGGTCGATGAGTCGTCGAATCGTCCGTCGCGGGTTCTCGATGGCGGGGCCGTGGCCCGGATGGAGAACCGCGGGATTCCGCGCGTACAGTCGCCGGAGCGAGGTCAGGTAGGCGCGCAAGTCGCCCTCCCCGGCGGCGACCACGACGCTCCCGTCCGCGACGGCGAGGTCACCTGCGACGATTTCGCGGTCCGTGGCGAACGCAACGTGGTCGGGGGCGTGTCCAGGCGTTTCGATGACGGTCAGCGGGCCGACGCTCGTCCCCTCGCGGAACGTTCGGTCCGGGGCGACGCCCGTGGCGCGCTCGAAGCGCTCCTCGCGGCCCTGTCGCGCCCAGACGGTCGCATCGCAGGCGTCGGCGTAATGCGCGACGCCGCCCACGTGGTCGGGATGGGTGTGCGTGAGGACGACGTGTTCGACGCCATCGACCGCCCGGTCGAGTTCGGCCGTCCGTCCCGCCGGGTCGATGAGAACGGTATCGACGACGTAGGCGTTCGTCTCCCCGTGCGGGGCCAGCGTCTCGGTGGGGACGGTGATAGCGTTCACGTCCGTGGCGAGGAACGCCAGCGGCAAAAGTCGTTCGTGGTCACGAGGGGGGGGGAAGACGACGGGAAAAAGGTCCGAAAACCGATGGCGAGAAAACCGGGAGGCAGGAGGTGGGAAGCGAACGGATCAGTTGTTCAGGAGGTAAACTTGCTTCCGCGCGTCGCGGAAACTGTGACGCGAGACGATGAGGTCTTGCTCTTCGAGTCGGGTCAGCGCGTAGCGGACGGTCCGGTCGGGGAGAAGGGATTCTTCGGCGAGTTCGCCTTGCGTCAGCGGTTCTTCGGTCTCCAGAACCTTGGCGACGAGTTTGGCGCTGGGGGGGAGTTCGCGGAGTCGTTCACGGAAATCGCGCGCTGGTTCTGCTACAGTCGTGCTCATGTATATCATGCGACCACGGCATGGTGGTAAACGTTGGCTATAGGTGTGTTCATACAATATCCACACCTTAAACGTCATAATATCACATTTAGTCAGAGTGATACGTCGGGGGGAAGGTACAGGATTCTTCCCGACGTGAACCCGCTATGGAATCGATACCCGAGGAGTTTCGAGACTTGTTCGAGCGAAAAACGTTCGCCAACTTCGCGACCGTCATGCCGGACGGAACGCCGCAGGTGACGCCCGTTTGGGTCGGCTACGACGGCGACCACCTCCTCGTGAACACCGCCGAAGGTCGCCAGAAGGAGCGAAACGTACAGCGAAACCCGAAGGTCGGCCTTTCCATCATCGACCCGGACGACCCGTACCGGTTCGTCTCGGTTCGTGGCGAAGTCGAGGAGGTCACCGAGGACGGCGCGGTAGACCACATCAACGAACTCACCCGACGGTACATGGACCGCGATGAGTACCCGAACCTCGGTGAAGAGGACGGTCCGCGAGTCATCATTCGGATTCGTCCCGACCGCGTGGTCACGGGGGGATGAACCGACGGGCGGATAGGTCGGTACACGGAGGGACCGACGAGCGAATCGGCCGACGCGCGACGAGCGGTTACCGTCGTCGGTCGGTTTTCGGCGGTCCGCTGTGGCGGTTGTACTGTCCGAGGACGCACCCGCAGTCCGGGCAGTGAACGACGATGACTCTCTCGTATTCGTGACGAACGAGGTCGTCCGCGGTAAACTCGCCGTCACAGTGGTTACAGGTCGGCATTCGAAACCCCGCATAGGGTACGCGCCGGACGTGCAAAGGCGTTCCCCCGTCCGTCTATCCACTTCCAGTACCGTTTTATCCCTCGGGTGAGGTTCTTCGGACGAAGAAAGTGTGAAGGGACAGGAGTGGTATCAGGCTACGGAGGTGGCCGAGGAATACGAAGAGAAGCGATTCTCCCGTGGCGGTAGACTCATCGACCGCCGCGAGAAGCAAGCCGTCCTCGACGCTATCGGTCCGGTCGAGGGAAAACGCGTTCTCGAAATAGCCTGCGGAACCGGCCGGTTTACCGTCATGCTCGCCGAGCGTGGCGCGGACATCGTTGGACTCGACATTTCGGCCGCGATGCTCCAACAGGGTCGTCACAAGGCTCGGAACGCCGGTGTCGCGGACCATCTGGAGTTCATGCGCGGCGACGCCGCTCGTCTTCCGTTCCCGGACGACCACTTCGACACCGTGTTCGCCATGCGGTTTTTCCACCTCGCGAACACGCCGGCCTCGTTCCTGAGCGAGATGCGTCGCGTTTCGAAGGATCAGGTCTTCTTCGATACGTTCGCCGGGCCGAGCACGCGAAGCCTCTACAACTGGTTGCTGCCGATGGGGTCGCGGTTGTACTCGCTCGAGGACGTCCAGAAGCTCCTCGGGGAGACAGGTCTGTCGCTGGTCGATTCCGACCACGACTGGGTACTCCCCTACGGCTTCTACCGAAAAATTCCCGACGTGGTGGCGTCGCGTATCCGGGATATGGACACCGCTATCGGTGACACGATGATCGGTGACCAACTCGCGTCCGTCTCCTACTGGAACACGAGCGTCGAGTGAGTCGGACGCGTGCCGAATTGCTTTTACGTACTCGGTATCTGAAAAGCGGATATGGACTTGTCCGTGGTGGTCCCGACGCTCAACGGTCGCGAACCCTTGAGCGACGCACTCGATGCCGTTACTCGATACGCACCCGATGCCGAGGTCGTCGTGGTCAACGGGCCCTCCGCGGACGGCACGTCCGGTATGGTCTGTAACCGCTCCGACGTGAGTGCGCTCGTCGAGATTTCCGACCGAAATTTGAACGTCGCGCGGAACGCCGGACTCGCCGAGGCGAGCGGCGAAATCGTCGCGTTCATCGGGCAGGAAGTGACCGTCGAAGCCTCGTGGTACGACGGCATTAGGGACGAAATCGCGGACGGCGCGGACGTGGTAACAGGGCCGGTGCATCGAATGGTTCGGGCGGGAATGACCACCGAGACGGTCGAAACGCGGACGATAGCCGGACGCGACGTGACCTACTTTTCGGGCGAGAACGTGGCGTTCACCCGCGACGGCATCGAAGCGGTCGACGGCTTCGACGAGAACTTGGAAACCGGCGGCGCGCGCGATTGCGCCCATCGGCTCGCGGGACAGGAGCGGTCGATAACGTGGTCGCCCGACGTGGCCGTGTGCCGCGACGAGACCGACGAGAAGGGCGTCGAACGCGACTGGTGCACGAAATACCGCTCGCTCTCCTATCGTCTGGTGAAAAACTACGGCCCGCGGCTGACGGTGTTCAGGCGAACCTTCCACGACGCCATCCGTGACGCGCGAACCGCCGGGGTGGAGGTCGCCTCGGGCGAGACGAAACCATCCCTCTGGGCTGGTTGCGGCAAAGAAGTGGTCAAAGGAATCGCTGGTGGGACCAAAGACGGGTTCCTCGGACGGTTTCGTGACAGGAGCGAGGCGCGCAACCCCGCCGGACTCTCCTCGCGCGCCGACCGCGCCGTCGAACGCTACGACTGGCGCAACGTGGAACCAGAGGTCGAGTGACCGTCGCTACTCGTCGTACTCCGGTGCGAGGGCTTCGACGACGCGCGAGGGATTCTTGGTGAACACTTTTCGCATCGCGTCCTCGGGCACGTCGAGGGTGAGGATTTCCATCACGGCGACGTTCGGGTGGGCGTTCGGGGCACCGCTTCCGAACAGCACGCGGTCGGGGTGTTCCATGATGGCCCGCTCCATCTGCTCGCGGTAGCGGACGAAACTGGTGTCGAGATAGCAACTGTCGTAGGAGTCCAGCAGGTCGATGGCGTCCGCCATGAGGTCGCGGTTCAGCGGAAATCCGCCGAAGTGCGAGAGGATGACGGGAAAGGAACGGTCGAGCAGGGTGTCGGCCGCAGTTTCGGGGGAGAAACCTTCGCCCGCGTGGACGAGGACGGGAAGGTTCACGTCCTCCAGTCGGGAGAGCACGTCGTCGTCCGGCAGTCCGTCGCGCGTCGGGTCGAGTTTGAACCCGTGAAAACGGTCGTCGTAGGCGTACTGCTCGATGTCGTCGGAAGAGGTGTGCCAGTCCTTCCGGCGCGACCTGAAGTTTCTGAGTCGTGCCGTGGCGCTCCCCTCGGGGTCGTGCGGGCCGTTGATTCGCGCGAAGGCGAAAAACGGGCGCTCGACGCTCCGTCGGGCGACGGCGTTGTTCGCCCGGAGGTAGCTGTTTCCCTCCTGTGGCCCGGGAAACACGACCGCACTGACGACGCCCGCTTGGTGGAGTTCGCGCTCCAGTTTGTCGGGCGAGATGGCTCGTCCCCGCGCCGTCACGGACTCCTCGACGGGAAGCCGCGCGTGAACGTCCACCACACGAAACCGGTGCTCCAGTTCCAGCATCTGAAAATTTCTCGATGAGGGTCGGGCATGTATCTATCGGTCGATGGCCGCAACCGCGTCCCGTCCGGCGAACGGAGTGAAAAGATTTATATAGAATATCAATCATTCGTTATACGTATGTCAGAATCAGGCTTTGGACAGCGACGCATGGGCGGCCGACCGATGTTCATCCTCAGCGAGGGGACGGAACGGACGCAGGGTCGTGACGCTCAGTCCTCCAACATCTCCGCCGGTAAAGCGGTCAGCGAGGCCGTACGAACCACACTCGGCCCGCGCGGGATGGACAAGATGCTCGTCTCGGACGACGGCGACGTGGTCATCACGAACGACGGGGTAACGATTCTCGACTCGATGGACATCGAGCACCCCGCCGCCCAGATGATCGTCGAAGTCTCCCAGACGCAGGAGGACGAAGTTGGCGACGGGACGACCACGGCGGCGGTGCTCGCCGGGGAACTCCTCGCAAAAGCCGAGAACCTGCTCGAACAGGACGTGCACGCGACGACCATCGTGGAAGGTTACGCTCGCGCCCGCGACATCGCGCTCGAAGCCGTGGACGACCTCGCGCTCGACGTCGATATCGACGACGACCTCCTGCAACAGGTCGCCGAATCCAGCATGACGGGTAAGGGAACCGGCGACATCACGACCGAGCGCCTCGCCAAAGTCGTCGTCAACGCTGTCCGCGGCGTCGAAGGCGACGAGGGAATCGACCGCGACGAGATTCGCGTCCTCACCCAAACCGGGTCGAGTTCCAGCGCCACGGAACTCATCGAGGGCATCGTCACCGACGCGGAACCCGCACACAAGAACATGCCGCGCTCGGTCGAGGACGCGACCATCCTCGCCACCGACGGCTCCTTCGGTGTCCGCGAAACCGAAATCGACGCCGAGTACTCGGTCGATAACGTCGAGCAACTCACCGCCGCGATGGACGCGGAAAACGACCAACTCCGCGAACTCGCAGACGCCATCGCCGACACCGGCGTCGATGTCGTCTTCTCGCACTCGTCCATCGAGGACCGCACCGCGGCGTACCTCGCCGAACACGGCATCCTCGCCTTCGAGGACGTGGACGACGACATGACGAGCGCCATCGCCAAGTCCACCGGTGGCAAGCGTACTGGCAAGCCGGACGACGTCGACGACGACGAACTCGGCCACGCCGACTCCATCCGCGTCGAAAAGCACGGCGACGAGGACCTCGTGTTCATCGAGGGTGCCGACGAGGCACAGTCCGTCACCGTCTTCGTCCGCGGCGGCACGGAACACGTCGTCGACGAACTGGAGCGCGCTATCGAGGACGCACTCGACGTCGTGTCCTCCGCCGTCGAAACCGAGAACGTCGTTCCCGGCGCTGGCGCGATCGAAACCAGCATCGCGGGCCGCGTCCGCGACGAGGCCGCGGGCATCGAGGGCCGCCAGCAGCTCGCCGTCGAGGCGTTCGCCGACGCCATCGAAGTCCTCCCGCGAACCCTCGCGGAGAACACCGGCATGGACCCCATCGACGCGCTCGTGGACCTCCGCGCCGCGAACGACGACGAGGAAGGCAGCGCGGGCATCATCTCCTCGGGCGAGACCGGGAAAATCGCGAACCCCGTCGAGGAAGGCGTCATCGACCCCGCCGCCGTCAAGGGTGAGGCCGTCGAGAGCGCCACCGAGTCCGCGACGATGATCGTCCGCATCGACGACGTTATCGCCGCCGAATAAGCGCGGTTTCCCCCTCGACTTTCGATTCTTTTGGACCCCCGTCCGTCTCGACTCGTTCCGACCCGTTGCGACCGGAAGTAGCAAGTCCTAACCCCGACCGGTGTCAATTACCGCCGATGAGCGACCGCATCATCTCCAGCCGCCCTATCTTCCTCGCCACCGCGGTAACCGTCGTGCTCGCCGCCGGGGGGATCGGACTCACGGTCGGTGCGACCGGACAGAACCGCGGAAAGACGCTCTCGCTGTTCGGCCTCTCGCTGTTCGACATGAGTCCCGTCTCCATGGCCCTGTTCGGAATGGCGCTCACGACCGTCGTCCTCGTCCTGCTGTTCGCGCTCGTTTCGTTCGCCTCGCGCTTCGACAGCAACAGCGTGGCGTGAACGGACGGCGGACGCGAGCGAGGTGATTTGCGCGACGTGACGTGAGACGGAAACCGTTTTTTCCCGTCGAAGGAGTTCCGTTCGGTATGGCAACCGGAACCCGTTCGCGCACGTCGAAAAAAGGAGCCACGACCGGTGACCTGCTCGCCGTCGCGGCCACGATTCTGCTGGCGAACGTGCCGACGCTCTTCGCGTTCTACGTCATCCTCGACACGTACGACCCGCTGACGACCGACCTCTCGTTCGTTCAGTACGTCACGACGACGATGAGCGGCGCGGTCATCTTCGCCGTCCTCTGGACGGGCATCGTCTTCTTCGCCTACGGGCCGTCGC
>NZ_MEIH01000323.1:0-40534 GCF_001723155.1 Haladaptatus sp. W1 | reverse complement strand
CCAATTGACGCTCTCCTCGAACGCCAGCACGTCGTTTTCCGTTGACACTGATTTCGTCGTCGGCGTCCAGTTCGAGCAGTTGGACCTCTTTGCCTTGGTCGGCCAGATAGAGATGGCCGGTTCCCGTTGCCTTCATCATCACCGCTCCCTCGCCGGTGGCTTTCTGTTTCAGCATTCCTTTCAGTCCACCGGCGGACTTCTGTTCGAACGAGATTTCGCCGGTGTAGCCGACCATCGACCCCGCTCGTGCCATGACGCTACCGTCCACCGAAACATCGAGCAGCTTCGAACTTTCCAGTTCGAACGTGTTTTGCGTCTCGTTCGGTGCGTGGGAGGTTACAAATTCGTCGAGATTCATCGATTGATACCCAGACGAAGTATCTAATCACATTCGTTTGTAGTTACCGTCCGAAATTTGACCACGTTGTGAAACGAATTCACTATGTGGAACGAATTCACTCGCGCCATCGTCGTTTCCTCATCCTTCCCCGATGGTGCAAAACGAAAAAAGCTCGACGAACTCAGAAGACGGTTGGGAAAATCACGTAGACGAACAGCATCGTCAGGATTCCAGTCATGCCCGCATAGTACGTTAACGGAAGGAGTTCGAGTCGGATGACCCGTCCTTCCTGTCCGACGAGGCCGACCACCGCGAGCGCGGCGACCACGTTGTGAATCGCGATGAGGTTCCCGATCGCACCACCGACGGCCTGTGCACCGACGAGGATGGTGCGCGAGACGGCGAGGTTCTCGGCGACGTTGTACTGGAACGTCCCGAACAGAATGTCGCTCACCGTGTTCGAACCGGCGAGGAATGCGCCGAATGCGCCCACGAGCGACGCGAAGAACGGGTAGACGCCGCCTGCGACGTTCGCCGTTGCGTCCGAGAGGATGACCAGCATGCTGTCGATGTCCGCTGCTTTGCCGGATTGAATCATGATCTGAACCGTCGCCACCGCGAACAGCAACGCGATGACAGCGGGGATGACATTCTCGGCCGTCTCGACCCACGAATCCTTAATCTGGCGTCCGTTCATGCCGTGTAGCGGAATGGTGATGAGGTGGACGAACACGAACACCGCCCCCGGGAGGTAGAGTAGTGCGAAGTCGTTATCGAGACCAGTACCGAGGATGTTCGTCCACTTGAGGACGAGCGTGCTCGTCAGGAAGTCCGTGAGGGGAGTCCAAACGCGGGTGAGAACGAGCAGCGCCGCCAGCAGCGCGTACGGCGTCCACGCCTTCCAAAGGGGCATCTGTTTTGTCACGACACCGCCATCAGCGGCGACCGGAGTGTCACTCGGGGACGTCTCACCGGGCTCGATGTCGCCGACCCAGTGGTCGGGCCAGAGTTCCTGTGGTGCGAAATCCCACTCTTCGTCGGGGTGGAAGAACCCGGCTTTTAGCGCGCCGACGGTGAACACCATGCCGCTCATCGCGCCGATGAGGCCGGGGAACGTCGGTCCAAGGAAGTACGCGGTCAGCCAGTACGGAACAGCGAACGTGAACCACGCGAACAAGGTGAGCGGGAGCACTTCGAGCGCGGGTTTGATGGAACGTTCTTCGCCGAAAAATCGGGTCATCATGGCGACGCCGATAAACGGCAACAGCATCCCGACGATAACGTGGAACGACGCGGCCCACACACCGATTTGGGCGACCCAACCCGGTACCGTCGTTCCCGCGGGCGTCGCCACGTTCGCCGTCGCGAAGGTGTCCTGCAATCCGATGATGAGCGGCGTCCCCACCGCGCCGAAGGTGATGGCCATCAGGTTTCCGGTGAGTGCGATCACGACTGCCGCAAGTGGTGGGAAGCCGAGACCAACCAAGAGCGGACCGACGACGGCCGCTGGCGTTCCGAAACCAGCGGCGGCCTCGATGAACGACCCCATCAGGAAGACGAGCAGGACTACCTGAACGCGTCGGTCCTCGCTGATGGAGGTGAATCCGGCGTTGATAGTGTCGAAAGCGCCCGTTTGTTTCAAGGTGTACAACAGAAGAATCGCACCGAAGACGATCCAGAGGATGTTCGTGGCGGTGATGAAGCCGTTGATCGTCGCGGCCGCGATCCATGCCGGTGTCATCTGCCAACTCGCGAATCCGACGATGACAGCCGATAGCCACGCGAGCGGCATCGCACGTGTCGCAGGCCAGTATCGACCGATCATAAGGTAGGCAATGACTACCAAAGGCAACACAGCAAGCGTGATGTCGAGGACACTAGCCATCGAACATCACCACCCAGCTCCGTAATGGACGAGCGGTTTCGAGTCGTCCCCGATATCGCCTCTCATGGTCCGTTTGTTCCTTGATCGGGCGTTCGACATCGAACAGTATCGTATCTCCGCTGCGCTTCGATGATTAGCACCATCTGGCATGAATCGAGTGTGTGGCCAACAGTATTTATAATTAACGTTCAGGGCAATCAATCTAGCACCTGAAATCCGAGAAGCAACTTCCTACAAGCGTTCTGTTGTCTTATGAGGTGATTCCGGAGTTGGTGACTCGACCGGCTCCCCACCGCCTGATACTGTCGAAAGTACTCATGTACATGTGATTTGGTTCGGTGCCGATGAATCGTACCTCGTCTCACTGAAATCAGTATCTTTTCCGGTTCTAACGAGACAATACGGCGTTTCACTTCCTCTCCCGCGAGGAAACAAACCGTTTATTTTCCCTCTACAGTTGACTATAAAGGCCTGTTCAGTTGTGTGTAATCAGTTTCAGTTGACTGTAAAGGCTTATGCAGTCGTGTGTACTGGTCTGAGATATGCCGACGGAGGAACCGTCCGACCGCCAACGCAACGAACACGGTCAGTACTCCGACCGACTCCCGGCGAAGGAAGCATTCGGCGTCTTCGAAGACCGCGCAGATCAGGGCCGTCCGCTTACCGCGAACGACGTAATGGAGGTGCTCGATTGCTCGCGGCGAACGGCGCACAACAAACTTAACGAACTCGTCGAGCTCGATATGCTCGCAACTCGGAAGGTCGGCGCACGCGGACGAGTCTGGTGGATACCCATAGAGGGGACCGAATCCATGGACGACGCGGACGCTGAACCGGACGTTGACCGCGATATCTTCGACGACGTCGAGCTCCCTGGAACCGGCTCGACTCTCGAATCGCGGCAAAATGCGCTCCGTGCAGCCTACGACTACCTCGTCGAACATCCGAGTGCGAAGAAGGCCGACTTCCTGCAGGACGTCTTTCCCGAGCATCCGGCAGGGTACGAGACGGCCGACGGTTGGTGGAACGCGATACAACCCGCGCTCAAAGATCTCCCCGGCGTCGACCCGCCCAAGGAACGCGGCCACATCTGGCACTTTCTTGGGGGATAAATCGACGGTAGTTTTAAATCGATTGCACCGACTGAATGCGTATGAACGTCCGTGGTTGCAGGAACGGAAACACGGCTGCTTTCGGCACCATATCGGACCCCGGGACGGAGTAGCGACAACGGAGAGCGACGGAGATTCGAATGACCGACAATACGGACGATGACCACGATGGTGACAACTTGGAGGCAGAGCTAGACGTCTACGCCCCCTCAGAGGAAGGAGAAGAGTACAGTAGTACTGCATATGTGCCGGTCGCATACGACAACCTCGATACCGCGCCCGAAACGGACGACTACCCCGATACCGGTACTGGAGGGAAATACAGGTTACTCGACATGCCACGCGTCCCGAAACTCAGCCACATCCTCGGTCCGAGCGCAATCATGCTCGGGGCGTCGTTGGGAAGCGGGGAGACCCTGTTCTGGCCGGTTCTCATCGCCGAGAACGGATGGAACCTCTACTGGGCGTTCTGGATCGGCATTCTCGCGCAGTTCGTCCTGAACACGGAGATTCAGCGATGGACGCTCGCGACTGGCGAGAGCATCTTCCGGTCGTTCGGCCGAGTCCATCGCGTTTGGCCGTGGTTCTTTCTGCTTGCCGGGTTCGTGAGTCTCGGGTGGCCGGGGTGGGCGGCGAGTGCTGCCAAAGTCGGAGCAGCGGGGTTGGGTCTCGGAGCCAATCCGGTCATCGACTGGCGAGGCTTCGGGATTCTGCTGATGGTACTCATCTGGCTGACCTACCAACTGACGCCGCTGATGTACAATATCGTAGAGCGGTTTCAGCTCGTTCTCGTCTCCGTTTCGACGGCGTCGGCGGTCGCACTGTTCGTGGTCGCCGGGTCCGTCGACCAACTCGCGAACCTTCCGTCGGGCGCCATGAGCATCGGAACACTGCCTCCAGGGACTGAGGTAGCCATCTTCCTCGGTGGGTTAGCGTACGCAGGTGCCGGAGGCTATCTCAATCTCTCCCAAAGTCTCTGGGTACGCGAGAAGGGGTACGGAATGGGCCGTTATCAGGGCCGGATACAGAATCCACTCATCGGCGACGACCCGGAACCGGTGCAGCGCGACGGATTCGCGTTTCGGCCGACCGAGGAGAACATCGAACGCTGGAAACGATGGTGGGTCGTCGCCCGACTCGAACACTTTCTCACGTTCGTCATCGGACTGTTCGTCGTCGCGACCATCATGATGAGCATTGCGGCCGAGTACGCCGCCGGAACGGACGCCAACGCGGTTACCATGTGGATCGTCGATATCGTTCCGGCACTTGGAACCACCGGTGGCATCCTCGTCTACGTCGTGTTGTTCCTCTCATTGTTTACCACGGAGTACGCTATCGTCGAGTCGTTCGTCCGCAACAGTGCGGACATCGTCTACGAATCGTATGGGCGCGCTGCCGGGTGGAGTCTCCCGCAGATATTCTGGGTACTGTTGACTGTCTTTTCAGCGTGGGGAATCCTCATCCTCTCGCTGCCGATATCGCCGGAAAACCCCTTCGGGTTGCTCGTACTTGCGGGCGCGATGTCCGGTATCATGATGTGGCCGTACACAGTGCTGATCCAGATAATCAATGTGACGCGGATGTCGAAACACACCGTTCCCAAGTGGCCTCGCGTCGTCGCGATGTGGGTTGTCGCCGCCTTCTTCGGCTACTTTTCTGTCGTCTTAGTCAGCATCACGCTGACCCGCGATTTCGGACTGGGCGTGTTTCGGACGAGTTACGTCGTCGTCGACAGCGCCCCCGGTGGGTACCTCCTCTGGGCGATGCTGGTCGTGGTCCAACTGTACACGATGGGGAGAACGGCGCTCGCAAAGGCGCGTATGACTGGGACGATAGATACGGAGGAGACGTCGAAACAATCGTCGTGACCGGCACACCTACAGTTGTGTAGCGGCCTTTTTCACGTAATGCCCTCGTTCAGATTTCACCGTATGGGGTGGAAAACACGATGACGACGGGTGGCGACCTCGTGGCATATCTCAACTTCGGAATGTCGGGGACCGTTCCGTTACGACTGGCGGAGTTGATTTTTACGACGGATGGACTGTTCATCGCGGAGTACGAAACGATAACGCCGCTGTTCGGCCTCCTGAGGGGGAGACCGAAACAGGCGGCAACCGAGATGCGAAGTCGATATTTGGAAGGGGGCGTCGATAACGTTCTCTCGGCAGCGGATACGGTCCATCGACTCGATTACGACACCATTGACCGGGTCGACATATACGATGGCGGCCGAATCGGTCGGGAAAAAATAGCCGTCCATACCGAAGACGGTCCACCGTACGCTTATCGAATGCACACGCCGGTTGACGTCCAGGAATTAGCGGACGTACTCACGGGCGTGCTGGACGAGCAAATCTATGTGCACGCGGGTGTTGGGTTCGACCCGCGTGCCAGCGTGGCTCGATTTCTCGCTGGACGGTGACTACCGACCCGTCATCTCGTCATTCGGGCGCGATGAGTTCGACCGGGTGCCGTATCGGACGACGGAGGAGGTCATCGAGCTGTTCGAGACAGGAGGTGCCGCTGGCGACCACGGTTCGGTCGCAGGCTTCAGAGGTCGTAAACTGGTCGCGGAGATGGGAGCCGACATCCATACTCAGCTCGTAGTACTCCTGTTTGTACCCGAAACTCCCGGCCATGCCGCAACACTCCACTTCCGAGAGAAGCACGTCGTAGCCGAGGTCTTCGAGGACGGCGGTGGTGTGGGCGTCCAACCCCATGGTCCGTTGCTGACAGTGGCTGTGATAAGCGACCGCCTCGCCATCGCCGGACGAGAGCGCGTGCCGTTTCGCTCCCTGTTCGAGAAGACCGAAGACGTACTCCATGATTTCGTAGCTGTTGCCCGAGATGCGCTCGTAGGACCGCTCAGGGAGGAACTTTTCGTACTCACGGTCGAACATGGCGAGGTCGCTCGGTTCGATGACGACGATATCACGCCCTGCGTCGATGTGTTCTGCGAGTGCACCGTATACGTCGTGGGCGTGGTCTTCGGCGGTTGCGATCATCCCCTGCGAGAGTGGGGCACGGCCGCTAGAGCGAACGGCTGGAATCCGAACGCGAACGTCGAGCGCTTCGAGAACCCGAACGGCCGCTTTCCCCCGCTCGACCTGCACGTGGTTCGTGTAGACGTCGGGATAGAGAACGGCCTCTCGGGTCGGATTCTGGACGGTCCTGTCGCGGTCGGCGAACCAGTCGATGAGCGTCTCTCGAGAAAAACGGGGTAAATCGCGCTGTCGGTCGACGCCGACCGTGCGTTCGAGCAGGGTTCGTGCGAGTCGGGTATCGGCCACCCAGTTCGAAAGCGGCGCAGACGCGCTGCCGAGCTTCGCGAGCGTCTCGAAGTTACCGAACAGCCGCTTCTGATGGTCGATGCCACCGGGGTCGGCGTCGGGAGTCAACCCTTCGACCAACCAGTCGAGTTCGCCATCCTCGCCGCGGTTGATGCGGTCGCGGACGACCGTGTTAATCCACGGGATGTCGATTTGGACCGGACACGCGTTCACACAGCGGGTACAGCCCGTACAGAGGTCGTTGAACTCAGCGGCACTGTCGAGTCCTTCGACCCCGGTTTCCCAGCCGGTGGCGATGCCGCCGGTGTACGTCTCGCCGCCGAAGGCGTGGCCACCGACCGATTGGAAGTTCGCACAGGAGTTCGCGCACGCGGAACACCGGATGCAGTACAGCGTTTCGCGCAACTGGTCGTCCTCACGCATCGCCATGCGGCCGTTGTCGATGAGGACGAGGTGGAACTCTCTGTCGACCTCGCCGTCGTCGCCGTGCCCGAATCGTGATTCATCGGGGGCGTCGAACTCGACGGTCGGGGACACGACCGGCGGCGTGAGCAGGGAGATGTAGGAGGTAATGTCTTGACCTGTTCCCGACCGGCCGATGAGTTCGACGAACGGCCGGAGGTCCTCGACGGTGGGGACGATTTTCTCGACACCGGCCACCGCGACGTGCGTATCCGGGACGACGGCGGATTTGCGGGCATTCCCCTCGCTCGTGACCAGTGCGATAGTGCCGGTGTCGGCCGTGATGAAGTTCGCGCCGGTCATGCCGATGTCGGCATCCTCGATGAGGTCGCCCAATCGGTCGCGTGCGAACGCAGTCAGTTCTTCCGCCGTCTCTAACCGTTCGTCGGGGTCGAATCGTGCATTGAACAGTTCCGCGATTCCCGCACAGGACTTGTGAATCGCGGGCGCGACGAGATGCGAGGGCGCTTCGTCGGCGACTTGCAATACCCACTCCCCGAGGTCTGTTTCGACGACGTCCACGTCCTCGGCTTCGAGGTGCTGGTTGACCTCGAGCTCTTCAGAAGTCATCGACTTGCTCTTGACGACGCGTTCGGCCCCCTGTTCGTCGGCAAGGGACGCGATATATCGGTTCGCATCGGCCGCGTCGTCCGCGAGATAGACCGTCCCACCGTTCGCTTCGACCGTCTCGCGCAGTTCGTCGATGAGGTCCGGTAAGCGTTCGATGGCGTCTTCCTTGATGGCACGCGCCTCGTCTTTCAGTGCTTGGTAATTGTCGAGACGGGCGACGGATTCGTATCGACCACGGTTGAACCCGCGGGTATTCTCACCGACAGCATCGCCTTCCGATGCCAGCAGGTGACGGATCTTTTCGGCTTTCGCTTCGCGTGATGGTGAGCTCATTGGTCGGTAAGGATAACGACGTGGACGGCTTTCGGCCCATGCGCACCGCGGACGAGTGCACCCATGTCCGCTGTCGCACTCGGACCAGTGGCGACGATAGCGCTCTCGTGGCCGGCTCGGATGTCGGTGGCGAGCCGTTCGAACGCTTCAGACATCCCGGGGACGATATCGCTGCCACGGACGACGGCGATGTGCGTATCGGGAAAGACGCTCACTGGTTCCGTGCCGTCAGGCGTAGCCTGAATGACGATGCTTCCGTACGAGGCAATGGCGAAGCGTGCCGCGGTGACGCCCGTCGATGCACCGTTCAGTTCGGCCGGTGTCGGAGAGCGAGTGACCTCGTCAGGCAGGGACACGCCATCGAAGGGAATCGGTGTTCCAACCGCCGGGTAGCTGATTAGGTCGGCCAACACATCGGCTGCCTCGTCGGTCGTCGCTTTCGTTCGGCCGACGTCGAGTCGCCGTAACGACGACTCGAATTCCGTGACGGTCTGCATGTTCTTGCATGTGTATTTCACACATATCGGTGTTTCGTCCGTGGCAACGATGTTGTTCAAAAAATGGAGCCATCTCACCGTCACGATGGCGTTCGTCGATTGCTTGTGCGACAAATTAGTACCAACGGGCAAAATACCTACACGACTGGTATCTCTCATCATCTATCGTTGTTCATTCGTCAGACATATTTCAACGATATTCAAAAATGTATTTATCGATACTGCTGGTACAAAGGGTATATGTCTTACAATAACCCATCAACGAACTCTATCGGGCAGCCGATCTGCGGACGCACTGACGAAGACTCGAACCGGCCGTGTCAGTGCGTCGTCCCGTTTCCGGGGAGGCCCTGTCCCCATCATCGGGAATAAGCGTTGCACTGTCCGCTCATAGCATTACTGGACGGTGAGAGAAGAGGTCTATTACAATTCTCGGACGACTATTTCTCCATCCCGACTGATGGTAACGTTCAGACTACCGACCCAGAAGGAGGATTTCCACTTTTGGCGTCGTTTGAGCATCGAAAAGTGGTCGTCAATATCGTGACGGCAACGCTGATGAACGAGCGATTTCGCTTCGTCTCGAGAATCATCGGTGACGAATGCGATGATGTCGATGAGGCACTCGGTAAGTGGCGTCTCACCGTTCATATCGTATTCGAACAGATATTCGTGGACGAACATCTGTTTATCTATGGAATCGTCCACCGTCGATTCAGCGTTGATTGAAGCAGCGTTGGACATGACTACACACTTTGTCTATTCAATAATAAGTATGCGGCACATACTACCAAGAAAGTACCAATTGAAATATTGTGAACGGCGGTGAACCTGATGACGGTTTCGGGGGACGCCGACCTCACGGTCCCAAAGACATCAATTACAGCGGTCGTCCTCCGTCTCCTCGTCCCTATCCTCCGATCCGTCCGTCGAGTCGTCAGTGTCGGATTCATCCCCGTCCGATGCATCGTCATCAGCGGGCGATTCGTCCGCCCCGTCATCGACAGCTCGTCTACCGCCGACGTATACGAGGCCGTCGCCGACCGACAGGCCAGACAGGACTGAAAGGGGTTCGACGCTCCACTTTTTGCTCCCGTCCGAGCGAGGTCGGATTTTGCAGGTCGTAACACAGTTTCGGATCGGAACGCGTCCCGAATTTTAAGACGACGAAAGATGAACATTCGCTAACTGGTTTGGATGACTTCGAGACAGTTCTCCCGACGTGAGTTACTGGCGTCGTCGCTTGCTGTCGGTGCGGCCTCTACCGGTGGCTGTCTCGGTAACCCTCTTACCGATGAGAACGCGGGATCGATCGACTGTCCGGCTAGAACGAAGGTGGGAAACCACCTTCAACTTAGGATGAGTGGCTTCGAGCCACGGACCGTCGTGACGTTCGAGTGTGAAGCCACCGATGAAGCGGGCTACGACTATACGGGTTCGTGGTCGCTTCGAACGGACGAAAGCGGCGTGGCAACGCTCGCAAACGCGGATTTCACCAACAACGCACCGGAGTCGAATTGGTATGGATCAAAGCGAGGCCGCCGGCTCGCGGGACGGTCGGCGGTCTCGATGATTCTTCATCGTCTCTCCTTCGAGAGCTTCTTTGCATCGTCGCCGAATTTCTTCATGGGCGATCGGAATTCTGTCACACTTTCGTTCCACGCCCGCTCCGGGCTTTTCGGCACTTCGACACCGTCCCGCTCATAGTCGCGCGTACTCGTCGACCCGGGAATTTCACGACAGTCGGTCGAAGCGAACGGACTGGTCGGATGGCTGTACGAACCAACGACACAGGGCCCGCATCCGGGAATCGTTTCCCTCCATGGCGCGTCGGCCTCCGTTCCGCATCGGTTGAGCGAGATGCTGGCGACACACGGATACGCGACTCTTGCGTTACAGTACTTCGATGCGCCGGGATTGCCGGAATCGCTCGAACGAATCCCGCTCGGATACTTCGATACCGCGATTCGGTGGCTGACGAGTCGGCCGACGGTTCACGACACGGGAATCGGTTTACTCGGAATCTCACGTGGCGTCGAGGCCGCGTTACTGACGGCAACGGGGTACGACGGGCCGGTAGCGGTAATCGGGTACTCCGGCGGCGGTGTCGTCCGGCACGGAGTCGCCGGGGTCCCCCGACAAGATACATCGACCAGCCCGCCTGGACTCGCAACGGCTCTCCGGTTGCGAACCCGGACGCTATTCGAGCGACGTTCGACGCAATCGAAAATCACGGTCGACACGACTGTCATGCCGCATCGTTCCTGAACGCGATTCGATCCCGGGTTCCGGAGCGGGTTCTCGAACGGACACTCGTTCCGGTCGAGGAGATAGACGGCCCCGTGTTACTGCTCGCTGGCGGGGACGACCAGCAGTGGCCATCGTCCGCGGTGGCCGCGCTGACGGTCGACCGGTTGCGACGACGAGGCCATCCCCATCCGTTTGGCCTTCGGACGTACTGCAATTCGGGACACATCTTTGGAGTGCCCTACGCCGACTACACCGGTGTCCCGACGAACGATGTCAACGGGGGAACCCCGAAAGCGAACGCACGGGCCGCGGCGGATTCCTGGCCGATAGTCCTCGATTATCTTGAGAATGGACTGAGATAAGTGACATTTCATCCGGTAACGATGGTTCATAGCACGGGCGTGGGGCAAGACGAACGGACTGACCGAACTGTGAGACGCCGGGCTACGCAGCCGCAGTAACCGATTTGCTCAGCCATGGGACAAGGATATCCGCTAGCCGTCGGTGGGCGACGTCGTACGAGATGGTCGCCTGTGAATCCCCTCGCTGGCCGCGATACGAACCGAATTCAGTGTGGTTCATTCCGTCGATTTCGCGGAACGTCGCGTTCCGCGGGAGGTGATTTCTACTCTCTCGGTAGGCCTCCCGGTTCAAAACCGTATCCCTGCTACCGGTAACGCTCAGTACGTCTATCGGACGTTCGCTCACGTTCGTATCGCAATACGACGCGAACTGCACTAGTCCTCGGACGTCGTGTGAGCTTGCATATCGACAAGCGGCAACGCCCCCGAGCGAATGTCCGCCGACGAACCACGTCCGAATCCCGGGATACCGAGACCTGACTTCCCCCGCAGCGCCCACATCGAGGAGGGCGACGTTGAACGGCATTTTCGGGACGAAGACCGTCACGTTGGAACGTCGCACCAGTGGTGCGAGAGAGGCATAATAGGCATCCGGTGCAACGCGCGCACCGGGATAGAAAACGAGTCCGACGGTGGATGTCCCGTTCGTGGGAGAAAGAACCGTCACACCATCCGCTTTCGAAATGGACACGTGTGGGTCGTTTGCCACCGACTGCACCGAGGCCGATGTCCCGTGATGTGGAAGCGAGAAGTACACCGCGACACCACCGACGACGATGAGGATGACGGTCAGAAGGATACCGACTCCCACCTTCCATCGGCGGTTGGTCAATCGTCGCAGTCCGCTATCGGCCATTATCCCACCGAATGCGAGCGAGGGGAGTAAGTATTCGCCTTCAGGAACCAATGGCTGGTACGTCGTAAACCACTCATCCAGCCCCGTGTACTCCGGTAATTGCAGGACTGCACGCCCACATTCTGTTTGCAGTTGAGCGGAATACCCCACCGAACACGAAGTAAGTACATCCATGAACCGCTGGAATCGTGTGCAGGTGCCCGCTGGTGTGGATAAAGAAACACTATCGCGGGTAGTTTACTGACTATCCGTTTCATCGGGCGGTGATGAGATCGCTCGTCCGGGACGCGGAATGAACATCGGGACTCGGGATTGGTACTGTTCGTACCGGTCACCGAAGGCAGCAACCAAATCCCGCTGTTCGAGCGTCACACCGATGAAGATATAGAGCGTCATACCGGCGGCGAACAGGAGATGAGCACTCGTCATCCGCGGTGTCACCCAAAAGGCGACCAGAAATCCTGTCATGATTGGATGACGGACGTACCGATACAGAGCGGGGGTCTGAAAGTCCAAGGGCTTCAGTTCGCGACCGTCACGATAGGCCCGCACTTGCCGAAGACCGAGCAGGTCATCGCCGTCTATCATCTTGACGGCGGCGAACATGAGGAGCCATCCACCGACGTAAATCACCCAGAGAAACAGCGCAAGAACTCCCTCGACGTTCCAGATGGTCCCCGAGAGAGGTCGCCAAAACATCATCAGGAGTAGAAGCGTAAGGCTGGCGAACAGGACGTATGTGCTACGCTCTATCGGTTCGGGAACGAACTGTGTCCACCGTTCTTTGAACGATGGACGGGCCATCACGCTGTGTTGGAGGCCAAACAAAGCGATCAACCCGATATCGACGGCGAGAGGATTGCTGAACGTGTGTATGGTCCCGGCATCGACCGATTTTGGGACGACTGCGTTCGCGAGAAACCCAATCATGTATCCAATGGTTGCCAGTCCGAGAAGGTATGCGACTACGCCATACGCGTAGACGGCATACCGACGAGGGTGACGATTCGTCATCGATAATCACCCACTCGGCTCTCTGCAATCCATTTATAGAAGCAGTGGAAATCGGGCGCGGTTAGTATTCCTGCTGTGTTGTGAGCAGTCATGGCTTACCTTCGGACCCTCTCGTGGTGGCGAGTATCGCTGTCGAACGAGTCAGTTCCATCACCGCGTAGCCATGGACATGCTCGTGGCTGGACCATGGAGATGGCTCTGTTTGGGGTTCGATTTCGTGTACTTTGCGTGCTCGATTCATTGGTATCCCTAACTCCGTACGTCAATTATTCTGCCGTGCTTGCGTCGATTTGCGGTCATACCCTCGTCCTTCTTCGTACTGTGCCACACGACACGCACTAGTAGGGCTGGACAGACAATGTAAATTCCTAGTGAAAAATTTTCAGAGCGTGAAAGCACCGGTCGATTCGAGTGGGCCTTGCTCCCAGTGAGTTAAACGACCAAGAGGTCATCCTCGGCAAGCGGGGACGCGTCCGCTCGATATCGTTCGTAAATCGACTCCGCCCACGCGAGCGCAGCTGGTGAGTCGGTATCGATACTGGCCTGCAACACGCCCGTTTCGGTGTCGTGACAGCAGATGCCGACTCGGTCATCGTATATACCGAGTCCACACCACTGACTGTCCGGTAGCGAGTCGTGGAGCAGGGTCGTACTGTTCTCACAGGCAGCGGCCTCGGCGATCCTCGTGGGATTCCAAGCCACGATGGTCTCCAACACGGTCGGCGAGAAGATGAACTCGAACTCCATCCCGTTGAGGATGGCTCGGCAGGCCGCGTCGAGATTGCTCGATTTCACCACGGTGGTACCGAACCCGCGCATTACGTCGGCACCCTCGATGAGCTGGGTCACGCGTTCGACGGGTTGATACGGATAGCCCGGTCCGGGATAGGAGATTACCGGGTCGGTGAACAGCTCAATCGAAAATCCTTCCATCTCGCGTGGGAGCCATTGCCAGACCTCGCGTAGCTTTTGTTCCGTCGTCATTGCCTCACAGAGGGTCATAAACTGATCTGCAACGAACTCACCAAGTGGCGTCAGTTCGTAGGTTCGCCCGTCTCGCATAATCCAGCGACGGTCTTCGAAGAACCACGGCTGACGCTGGTGTTCCGGCCCGCCGTGGATATCCACGATGACGGGGGTTTCGCCCGGTTCGGCGTTCGGCGGAAGCGTCCAGTACGCCGGGATTTCCCGCCCGTCGAACGATTCGTACCGCACGATTTCTGGTTCGAGAAACGTCTCGCGGGGGATGCCGAGCGTGCCGAAGTTCGTCCATCGCTCGGCGCTCCCGGTGTCCGGGTCGAGGACGAAGACGTTCTTCGGGTCGTCGCTCCGACTCATCGAGATGGCACAGTCGCCGTCGGGACCGAACTCCGCGGCGAAGACGACGCCATCGGGGAGGTCGGGCGTCGAAAGGGGTTCGATGTCGTCCTCGGCCGTGAGTCGTCCGGCGTGAACCTCGGAGTAGCCGTCGACGTTTCGCACCCACACCACCCGGCCCGTTCCGCCGTGAAGCGAGAGGTGGGAGACGTTCCAGTCCCCGGCCTCCTCGACGACCGTCGGCGTGCCGTCATCGAGGTCGAGACGGGCGACGTACGCGGTGTCCGCGCCGTGGTTCGTCACGCAGTAGAGGTCGTCGTCGGGACCGAACGTCACGTCGTGATACCGGGCATCGGTGTCGTCGGTGAGTTTCCGATAGTCGCCCGACTCGGGGTCGAGCAGGAACAGGTTCTGGTCGAAACTGGCGTTGGCTTTCGAGCAGACGATACCCGGTTCGCCCCACGCTTCGACGCTCAAGAAACCGCCTGGCCCTTCGTGGACGAGCGTCGCCTCGGCGTCGTCCCTCCCCTGCACGTACACGTCGAACGTCGACCCTTCGCGGCGGTTCGCGGTGAAGGCGATTCGGTCGCCGTCGGGACTCCACACACCCCACAGGTGGATGGCCTCGGGGGTCGTGGTCAGCGCCGTCTCCGTCCCGCTGTCGAGGTCGTAGCGGTACAGTTGGTCGTGTTCGTCGCTTCCCGTGTCCATGCCGAAGACGACTTCCGAACGGGTCGGCGACGCCGAAACGAACGACACCCGCTCGTCGTGAGCGGTCAAGCGGGACGGAAACGCCCCCGGTTCGTCGAGCGACCAGACCTGCGGCGTCCCCGTCGTATCGGCGAGGAAGACGAGCGACCCGTCGATGGTCATCGTCGGCGACCCGGCCGAATCGATACCGAGATAGCGTGTGAGTGGATAGCGAGCATCCGACATACCCCAGTCTGTGCGCGGGGGTGGCAAAAGAATTCGGCTCGGGGGCCTTCGTAGCCGGTTCTTTCCTCCGGCGGCGGTGTATCAGTTCCGTTTCAAACGGGTGCCGAGGACGACGCCACGGTCGGCACCCGCCTCGAAGCCGACCCTGAACGTCGCCCGTATCTCGATTTTGAAGACCCCCAGTATCGAGCGGAGGAGCATAGTTTTCGATAATTCGAGCGATAGAAGTATGGTACGCACCGAAATCACCGTCAGAAATCGTGACCGAGTGCGCGTCGGAGCAAGAACTATCGTGATACATGACGTTCACATGACGCGAGTAGCCGCGGTTTGACTCCGCCGTCGAACCGGCTGAACTTCGACCAATGTCCTCGAACCTCCTGCTCGTGTCGGCGTCGATAATCGCGCTCGGAGCCGTGTCGAAACTTCTCGCCGACAGGTACGGGATTCCGAACGTGGTGTTCCTGCTGGGCTTCGGCATCCTGTTCGGCCCGGAGGGATTCGGTCTCATCGACCCCGCGCTATTCGACGACTCGCTTTCGGCCCTCGTCGGACTGGCGGTCGCAATCATCATCTTCGAGGGAGCCTTTACGCTGGGTGCGTCGGATATACGCGAGACGCCGAAATCGACGCTTCGGCTCGTGACGGTCGGTGCGGGCCTGACGTTCTTCGCCCTCGGGGGACTCGTTCACTTCTTCCTCTCGATTCAGTGGAACCTCTCGTTTCTCATCGCGGCGCTCCTCGTGGCGACGGGGCCGACGGTCATCACGCCAGTGTTGAACCAGATAGAGGTACGGGAGGGCGTAAAGACACTCCTGGAGTCGGAGGGCGTCATCAACGACGTGACCGCCTCCGTGCTGGGAACGGTTATCTTCAGCGTCGCGGTGTTGGGCATCGACCCTTTCGGGAGGGGCGTCAGGATTGACGTCGCCCTCGACTTCGTTACGAGAATCGGTACCGGCGTCCTCATCGGAATCATAACGGCGCTGATCGCTGGGTACGTCCTCCGGTACCTGAGTCGCTCGCCGCAGAACTCCCGAATCACCGTCACCGGCACGGCGTTGATTTCGTTCGCCATCGCGGACGCGTTCGCGGCCGAAGCGGGCGTCGTGACCGTCGCGGTCGCCGGACTCATTTTGGGAAGTGTGGATATCCCCTTCGACGATGAAATCGCGGGGTTCAGCGGCGACATCACGTCGATAGTGTTGAGCGTGGTGTACATCATCCTCGCCTCGTTGCTGGACTTACATCAGCTTCTCACGCTCGGGTTGGGCGGCCTCGCCATCGTCGTCCTGACGATGCTCGTCGTTCGCCCGCTCTCGGTCTTCTTCTCGACGACTGGGACACAGTTCACGCGAAACGAACGCAAGTTCATCGCCACCGTCGGCCCTCGCGGAATCATTCCGGCTTCCACTGCGACGCTGTTTTCCCTCCAACTCTCCAACGCCGGGGTTCCGAACGCGACGAGCGTCGTCCACGTGGTGTTCCTCGTCATCCTCATCACCGTCATCGTGGAGGCGGGCGGAGCACCGTTGGCGGCGAAGAAACTCGACATCATACCCATGACCGTACTCATTATCGGCGGCAGTCGGACCGGACGGCTGCTGGCGGACAGGCTCGAAGAACGCGGCGAAAATCCCGTCATCATCGAACGCGACGATGCGGCCATCACCGACCTACGGCGGGCGGGGTACTCGGTCGTTCGCGGTAACGGAACGAACGCCGCCGTCCTCGAAGAGGCGGGGGCAGAGCGGGCGAAGATGGTCGTCGCGGCGACGAGCGACGACGACCAGAACATCCTCGCCTGCCAGACGGCGCGGACGAACTTCGGGCTTCAACGGCTCATCGCACAGGTGAACAAACCCGAGAACGCGGAGGCGTTCGAGGACCTTGGGGTGCAACCGGTGACGCCCGTGACGGCGACGGTGGACACGATGGACGATTTGATTCTCCGACCGAACTTCTACGACTGGCTCACCGGGGTCGGCGACGAGAACGACATCGCCGAGGTGATGGTCGAATCGACGTCGGCCACCGGACAGCAGGTACAGGACATCGAACTGCGGGACGATGCCGTCATCGCGCTCGTCCGACGGGACGGCGAGTTTATCGTCCCGAATCCGAACGTCGTCGTCCAAGAGGGGGATTTAGTGACGCTCATCGGGAATCGGGAGGCGGTCGAACGGAGCGTGGCGATGTTGGAATAACCGGTTTCGCGCGTCGGTTCACCGTACCACGTGTTTTTGGTGTCGCCGCGAGACGTCCACGGCAACGAACGATGGACGAGTCATCTCACCGACCTTCCGTCGATCGACTCGCCGAACTGCTCGATTCGGGGGAACACGACGGCGCTATCGCGTGTCTGGAGCGGTTCGAAACGGCACCGACTGAGGAGCGCAAAGCCACCCTCGACGTTCTTCGGCGCGTCGAATCGGAGTCGCCGGGAGTCGTGGGACCGCTGCTTCCGGCCCTGTCGCCGTTTGTGACCGACGGAGAGCGCTCGATTCGATTGACGACGGCGAAACTGTTCGTCGCCGTTTCCGAACACGACCCCGACGCCGTGGTCCCGGTACTGTTCATGCTGACCGACCGTCTCGCGGACGAAGACGAGTTCTACTTCGTCCGTGCCCGCGCGGCGGAAGCGTTGGGAAACGTCGCGCTCGAACACACGGACGCAGTCGCGTCACCCGCCGTCGTCGCCGAGTTACAGATAGGGCTGTCGTTCGACGAACCGGAAGTGAAGGAGAAGTTGGCGAAAGCGCTTTCCGACATCGCGTTGGGCGACCCGGACCGTCTCAACCACCGCGTATCGAACCTCGCTGAGCATCTCGACGACGGGGACGAACTCGTCCGCTACTATCTCTGTACGGCACTCGCTGCCGTCGGGTGCGTGTCACCGGCGGCGCTCGGAGCGGAGGCCGACGCGCTCGTTGCGCGGTTGGACGACGAAAACGACCACGTTCGGGGACGGGCGGCCGAGGCCGTCGGTCTCCTCGGCCGCGTCGATGGGGATGATTCGGTGCCCCCGGAAGCGATGGAGCGGCTCCGTAAGAGGCGCGAGGACGAATCGTCGTTCGTCCGCGACAGGGCGCGGTTCGCGCTCGACGCAATCGACGAGGGCGAACGGGAATCGGGGGACGACGGCAGAGAAGGAACGCTCGCCGGACTCCGTGCGACGACGGACGAGGCCGTCGAGGAGATAACGGCCGAGGACGGGACCGGCGTGTGTCCGAGTTGCGGGCATTCGCTTCCGGACGTCGGGCCGCCGATGTGTCCGCGTTGCGGGTCGCCGTATTAAATACGGCATGGATTAGGCAGACCTAAAAATTCGAAAACGTTTTATAAATTTAGGCGGGCCTAAAACACATGTCGAAAGAGTGTACGACAGACTCGGGACGAACACGGCGGGACTACGTTAAGTACGGCGGCGCGATACTCGGCGGAAGCCTGCTCGCCGGATGTGCCGGAGATTCGGAATCGAAAACGACATCGACGACAACGACGGACACGACGAGTTCGTCCGATGGGACCACGAACGCCGAGGACGACTCCTATCCGGTCACGATGGCACCGACCGGAAGCGTCGCGTTCGAATCCGTTCCCGGCCGGTGGGTCGCGTACGGCGGCGGCTACGCCGATATGGGCGTCGTGCTCGGCAAAGCCGACGGAATGACGGGAATCGGCGGCGCGGACCGCTACTACACGGGGTTCTACGACGAGTTGCCCGGAGTGAGCGTGGACCGAACGAAGCTCGAAAACAACGATATCGGCAAGGCGGGGATGGGAAAAGAGCTGTTCTAAGAACTCGACAGCGACGTGCACGTCATGGACCCCAGATGCTCGTTAACTGGTTCGACTGGAGCGAGAAGGACGTCGAGGAAATCACGTCGAACGTCGGCCCGTTCGTGGGGAACCTGATATTCCGCCGTGAGGACGAGTGGCACGACTACCGATACTACACGCTCTACGAGGCGTTCGAAAAGATAGCGGAACTTTTCCGGGAGCGGGAGCGATACGAGGCGTTCAAAGAACTGCACGACGAGTTCATCGCAAAAATCCAGACCAAGCTCCCACCGGCCGACGAGCGCCCGAACGTGTTGCTCGTGTACGAGGGGAGCAACGAGCCGGTGAAGTTCTCGCCGTATCGGCTCAACGACAAGGGAACCAGCAAGAAGCAGTGGCGCGACCTCGGCGTCAGCGACGCGCTGGCGAGCAGCGGCATCGACGGCATCAGCACCACCGACCGCGGGCGAATCGACTACGAGACGATGCTCGAAATCGATCCCGACGTGATACTGCTTCGCGCACACGAGCGCCAGTCTGCGACCGAATTCCGGAACACCGTGCTCGAATTCATGCGCGGCCACCCCGTCGCCAGCAAGCTGACCGCCGTGAAAAACGGGCGCGTCTACCGCGGCGGCTACCTCTATCAGGGACCGATTCACAACCTCTTTTTGACCGAGCGCGCGGCCAAACAGCTGTATCCCGAGCAGTTCGGCGAGTGGCCGGAGTACACCGATGGCAGTCCCTACCCCGAGATTCCGGAGGACGAACGGCTGTTCGACAGAACCCGCGTGGCGGACATCGTCGCCGGGAACGACTGACGAATCGGAGAACGGAAACCACACCCTTCTCGGCGGTAGGCACCCTTTATCACGGGGTTCGCGCCGCATAACAAAGTGAGAAACGGTTGCCTAACGAGTCGAGGAAACCCATGGTTCGAGTTCACGATTCCGTCCGGCCAAGCGACGTCCAGTTCGACCGACACGCGGTCCGTGGAGGTATCTGAAATGGCGGCCGAAGACGAAGAGCTGTCGTCGGAAGCGAACACGCCATCGGAGGCGGACACGCCGTCAGATTCGGAGTACGAAATGCTGTTCTGTGACAACGGATGGGTCGAGATTCGAAACCCCGACGACGCGGACGCCCAGTGGTTGATGGCGGACACGAGCGCGGAAATCCGTCAGTAGCACACGGGGTAATATCCCGAGATAGTCTCGTGGCGTGTACTCAGATATTTTGGTTCGTCAGTAGGAGAGTTTCGGAAGATAAGGCTATAACCGTCCCTGAGTAATCGAAATGGGATTCGAATGGGGACCAACCCCGCAGAATTCGATGTCTCTGGCGCTGAATCGCGGAATCCGTGAATTCGCGCCGGACGCGCGTGGATTTTCGCTATTAGCCGCAACCGTAGAAAAGCTCGCAACCGTACTAGCGGATATGAACATCGTAGGGAGTCTGACCGACGCGGCCACGTTCTTCGGCGAAATGACGTGGAAGACGTGGTGGGCGCTGGTCCTCGGGTTTACCATTTCGGGGGCGGTACAGGCGTTCGTGAGCGAAGAGCGGATGACGAACCTGCTCGGCGGTCGCGGACTACGAGAAATCGGCATCGGGAGTTTCTTCGGGTTCCTCTCGTCCAGTTGCTCGTTCGGGGCCGTGGCGACCACGAAATCGCTGTTCAAGAAGGGGGCATCGCCCGAAGCCTCCTTCGCCGGGTTCCAGTTCGCCAGCACGAACCTCGTCATCGAAATCGGCCTCGTGATGTGGATTCTGCTGGGGTGGCAGTTCGTCGCCGCAGACGTCTTCGGCGGAATCCTGATGATTCTGGTGCTCGCGGCCATCACGAAGTACGTCGTTCCGGACTCGTGGTTCGAGGCCGCCCGCGACCACGTTCGGTCGGGCGACGAGGAGAGCGGCACCGTCCGCGACCCGGTGTGCGGCATGGAAGTGGACCCGAACGACGACGACACGCTCAGCGTCGAAACGGATGGAGGGACGGAATACTTCTGCTCGCAGTCCTGCAAGGAGACGTTCGTCAATCAACGGGAGGACGCGACGTGGAAGGACAAACTGCTCACCGTGTCCGGATGGAAAAACGCCTTCCGCAACGCCATCGGCGAGTGGGAGATGCTGTGGGACGATCTCATCGTCGGGTTCATCGTGGCCTCGCTGTTGGCCGCCTTCGTCCCGCGGTCGTGGTGGGCGCAACTGTTCACGCTGGCCCCGGAGGGAACCGTCGCGTGGGTCGTCCTCGGGGCGGCCATCGGCGTGATGGTCGGCGTCATCACCTTCGTCTGCTCGGTGGCGAACGTCCCCTTCGCGCTCGTGCTGTGGAACGCGGGCATCCCGTTCGGGGGCGTCATGTCGTTCATCTACGCCGACCTCATCGTCCCCCACATCGTGGATATGTACCGGAAATACTACGGCAAGCGGTTGGCGGCGGTGCTGTTCGTCTCCATCTTCGCGGTGGCGACGCTCGCCGGTATCGCCACCCACTACGCGTGGCTCGCGGGGGGACTGATTCCGAAGCACAACGCGACGGGCGGGTCGGTCCCGCACGCCTACACGACGGTGCTCGACGTGATATTCACCGTCGTTTTCCTCGCGCAGGTGTACGTGACCTACTTCGAATCGAGCGGCGGACAGGAAGAGGAAGCGGCCGCGCACGCCGACTGATATCCGACTTCCATTTTCGTTCGATTCTTACGTTCGATTTGGAGGCGTTCGGTCCTCCGATGGGGGCGTTCAGTCCTCCGAAACCGAATTGCGTTCGGTGGCGTTCGGGCGGTCGTACTCACCCAGCGTCGGGTGCGTTTCCCGCATCATCGTGAGAACGACGACGCCCGACGCGACCATCACACCCGCTGTCGCGTAGAACGCGGCTTCGATGGTAGCGACGTCGGCGAGCAGACCGACGACGACCGCGCCGACCGCGTACCCGGCGTCGCGCCACATCCGATACACGCCGAGTCCGGTCGCCCGCCACGACGGGTGGGCCGCGTCCCCGACGACGGTGATGAGGTTCGGGTACAACAGCGCCATGCCGAGCCCCGTCACGGCCGCCGTAACGAGCCACGCCGAGAACCCGGAGACGAGGACGGTCGCCAGCACCCCCAGACCGGCGACGAACATACCCGCGATGACCGGCGGGCGGCGGCCGATTTCGTCCGCGAGGCGGCCGGTTCCGAGTTGCAGGACGCCCCAGACGCCGCCGTAGACGCCGACGACGAGGCCGATTTGGGAGACGGACAGTCCGGACTTGCTCAGATAGAGGGGGAACGCTATCCAGACGAGCACGTCCACGAACTTCTCCACGTGACCAGCCTGTGCCGCCGCGAACAGCGTCCGGTCGCCGTAGGTCGCCCGTTCGACCACCTCGGAGAAGGACAACTCCTCGTCGTCCTCCCCGTCGGTCTCGGTCCGCGCGTACGGGAGCGTCTCCTCGACGAAGAACAGGGAGACGAGCGTGGCGAGAACGACGACGCCGAGCAGGACGTAGAACGGCTCCGGCCGAAGCCCGTACTGGGCAGCGATGACGCCGGTCACCCACGACCCGACCGCGACGCCGCCGTACCCGAACGCCTCGTCGAGGCCGACGGCGAGGCCGCGGGCGTCGCTCCCGGCGAGGTCGATCTTCGCGTTGACGCTCATGCTCCAGGCGAGCCCTTGGTTCACGCCGAGGAGCACGTTCGCGCCGGTAATCCACCACCAGTTCGGCGCGTAGATGAGGACGAACGGAATCGGCAGCGCGACCAGCCAGCCGACGATGAGCACGCGCCGCCGACCGAACTCCTCGGCCCACTTCCCGCCGTAGAGGTTCAACAGCGCCTTGACGACGCCGAAGCTGACGACGAACGACCCGATGACGAGGATGGACTCGACGCCGAGCACGTCGCGGCCGAGGACCGGTACGACGGTTCGTTCGGAGCCGATGGTGAGACCGACGGCAAAGACGACGAACAGTTGGAGCGCGAACTGCTGCCAGTTTCGTCGAATGCCTTGAACGTGGCTCATTGTGAGTGGGGTGCGGTGTTCAGTTCGATGCGCAGTTGTTGGGGCCGAGTTCGAGCGTCTCGGCTTCCGCGGTGGCCTGTTCCTTGCCCGTGTTCACGCGCTTGATACGGTTGTAGTTCGCGGGCGTGTCGGGGAGATCTTCGAGGATGGTGTCCACGAACTCGGACTTCGTGTCCACGCCGAAGAGACCGTTGTTCGCTTCGAGTTCGCCTATGGTCGCGGCGAGCGGGCGCATCTCCTCGTCGCTGAAGTGACCGGGGAGGGCGACCGTCCCGTCGGGAAGGTCGGCGAGACGGTCCAAACTGTCGAACAGGAGCGTCGCGCCCTCGCGGGCGACGTCGCTGCCGCCTTCGAGGTCCGGTCGGCCGACGCTTCGAACGAACAGCGTGTCGCCGGTCAGGGCGGCGTCGCCGACGCGGAAGGAGATGCTGCCGCGGGTGTGACCCGGCGTGAACAACACGTCCACGTCGCGCTCCCCGACGGCGATTTCGTCGCCGTCCTCGACGGCGGTGTAGCGGTCGAGTTCGCGGGCGTCCTTCTCGTGCAGGTAGTACGGAACGTCCTCCGCCGCCGCGAGGTCACGGCCGCCGCTGATGTGGTCCGCGTGGGCGTGCGTGTCGGCGACGGCGACTATTTCGAGGTCGCGCGATTCGGCGAGATTCTGGTACACTTGGATGTGCTGACCGGGGTCGACGACGAGCGCCTCGTCCCCGTCTTGGACGACGTAGGAGAGACAGCCGGTTCCGGGTCGGACGATTTGCGTGACGCCATCGACGTCCGGAACGTCGTAGGCCTGATACACCATCGCCCAGCCGCGCATGCCGCCTCGCATCGACTTCGCGTCGTAGCCGTTGTTGCGAAGCACCTGTGCGGCCCGCTGGGAGACGACGCCAGCCACGCAGACGGTGGCGACTTCGGCGTCCTCCGGAACGTCGTCGAGCGAATGTTCGAGTCCGAGGGTGTTGCCGCCGGACAGCTGGTCGTAAACGGGAACGTTGTGGCTTCCGTCGATGTTCCACTCCTCGTACTCGTCCTCGTTGCGAACGTCGAGGACGTAGAGGTCTTCATCACCGTCCCGCAACCGCGCGGCTACTTCCGTCGGGGTGATGTCTGTATTGCTCGACATACACAATACTATGAAAGAGAGTCGTGATAAACCTGTGGATTCCCGATTCCGTTGCCCGTAGCGTATGACGGTCCAAAAATCAGCCGTTCCGTGTCCGTCGGCTCAGTCGTTCGTTCGGGACGCGGACCCAACCACGTCCCGAATCTTTCGTCCGACCCGTTTCACGAGCCAGACGTACTCCTCAACCGGGGAGGTGCGACAGCTCGACCCGTCGTCCACGTCGCACTCCTCGGCGGAATCGTGCCGTTCCAGCGTCGTGCGTTCCGGCGTCGTTCGGTCGGTCATGGTTCAAACACCGTTCGACGGACATCGCCGAAGTACCGCGACGCGATTCGGCGATGACGGTCGTACCAGTAAGTAGGTGCCGTAGGCACTTGTATTGTTTGCCAGCCACAATACAGACTGGCCGAAACCTCAACCATTAACATCCTTCGCGGCGAACCGTCGGCCGATGACCTACTACGACAAACGGCACGTGGAAGGCGAATTCGATGCGGTCGTGGAGCGAACGACCGAGGCGCTCGGCGACGAAGGATTCGGCGTCCTCTCCGACATCGACGTGAGCGAGGCGTTCGCCAAAAAGCTCGACATCGAGGACTACCCGAACTACCGGATTCTCGGGGCCTGTAACCCGCCGCTCGCAAAACAGGGACTCGACGCGGAGGAGGACCTCGGCGTCCTGCTCCCCTGCAACGTCGCCGTCTACGAAACCGACGAGGGCGTCGTCGTCAGCATGGTGGACCCCGAGGCGATGCTCTCGGTCGTGGATAACGCCGAGATGGACGACATCGCGGACGAGGTGCAAGCGCGCTTCGACCGAGTGTTGGAATCGCTCGGCGAGGAGTAACTCGCTCTCACTCCGCGGAGTAACTCACTCGAGCGACCCGGCAAAGTCGGCCGTGAACCCCTCGACTTCGTTCCAGTCGGTGTACTCGTAATCCCGAGAAGTGTCCGCATCACCGCTGGTCCGCTTTGCTATCTGTTTCATCACGAACCGCTTGAGCGTCCCGTACTGGCTGTATTTGAGCGCGCCGGGAACGACGGCCGTCTCGTCCGGGTTCCACCCGGTTTCGGCGAGAAATTCGGCAACGTACTCGCGGGCCTGCTCCCACCCCTCCTCGGACCCCCCGGCGGCGGAGAGGCTCACCGAGAAGAATGCGGACTGAAGCCGATTCAACTCGTCGGCGTGTTTTTTGACGTACCTCGTCACGTACTTCTGGTGTTTACCCATGTGTACCGACGCGCCGACGACAACGGCGTCGTAGTCCATCATGTCGAACGCTTCCGGTCGATGTCTGATATGGACGACGGCCGGGTCGTGGCCCGCCGTTTCGAGCACCTCGGCGACCCGTTCGGCCACCGTCGCGGCCTGCCCCTCGGTCGAACCGTAGAGCACGAGCACCTGCGCCATCAGTTTCCGTCCCTGTTCGAATACGTACGTTCGTCACTCGAAATGGATTGCACTGTCTGTCCCCCGCACGTCCGTTCGACGGCATCGCCTAAAACGGTACTCCGAGGCGGTATCCGAGGGGGTCGAAAGTAGTTATTGATAACCCAGCGCTTTCAACCGGTCCGTGACGGCGGACGGCGGCGCTTCACCCTCGTTCTCGTCGGTTTCGACGCCCGAAGACGCCATCGCGTCGATTCGCTTCTCCACCGCTTCGTGGAGGTAGTCGGGAACGTCGATGTCGTCGTCAGCGCTGTCGAGCAGGTTTTCGGTTTCCGCCGGGTCGGCGGTTCGGTCGTATAGTTCACGCGCTTCCGATTCGGTGTGATAGATGTACGACCACTCGCGCGTTCTGGCGCTGACGAGGAGTTCCCCGTCGTCCAATCGTCGCGGAATCGGTTGGTAGGTGACGCTCGGCCCGCGCACCGCGACGGACGTGACGGGCGACGGGTCGGGAGTCCCGTCGAGCAGGCTCTCGCCGTCGAACTCGTGTTCGACGCCCATCGCGTCACAAATCGTCGGCGGTATCGCGTCGAGGCCGACGGCCCGTTCGACGGTTTCCGCGTCCCCGTCGGGATGCGAGACGACGAATGGGACGTGCGTCAACTCCTCGTAGAGTTTCGGGTAATGCGCGAGGTGACCGTGTTCCATGAACTCCTCGCCGTGGTCGCCCGCGAAGAGGAGACAGGCGTCGTCCCGGAATCCCTTCTCGGACAGCGCGGAGATGACGCGGCCGACGCTCTCGTCCACCTGCCGAATCGCGGCGCGGTAGAGCGACCGGAGGTTGTCGAGCGTGTCGCTCCCGACTTCCTTGCCGAGACCCGCCTGGGCGTGCGCCCTGAGCATCTTCAGCGTCCCGACGTTGGCACCCGTCTCGTCGCGGACGAACTTGGGCGCGGGGACGTAGGGCGTGTGAACGTCCATGTAGTGCACCCACAGGAAGAAGGGTGGCTCCGCCCGCTCGATGAAGTCGATGGCGTGTTCCTCCACATCCTTCATTCGGGAGACGTTCCGCGCGCCGCCGTCGCGGCCGAGGAGGCGGCGGAACGGCGACGCCGCGACCTGTAGCCACGCTTGAACGGTCGGATGGGCGGTGAGATACTTGCTGTAGAACGCGTCGTTCGTGCTCGACGTGAACGTCTCGAACGTCTCGAATCCGCGGTCGTACCCCCAGTGGTGGGTCAAGAATCCGTTCGCGCCGTTGAATCCCGCCGTGGTGATTCCGGCGTCGCGGAGCGTTTCGGCGAGCGTCGGACGGTCTGGCAGACCGATGTCCCGCGAGTCGGTGAAGACGTGTCCCCCGCCGAGAATCGACGGGAAGGAAAACGGCGTCCAGTTGCCGTGCGCGAAGGCGTTCTCGAAGGACGTTCCGTGCGTTGCGAGGTCGGCAATCGTGCCGTCGTCGGGCAGTGCGTCCGCTCGGAGCGAATCGACGGTGAACAGGACCGTTATCGGTGTGTCGTTCGTGCTCATTCTGTCGAGGGGGTTGCTGGTTCGCTAGTTGAGAGTTCGCCACGGAGCTAAAATACCTTGCTAGAGCGTAGCCCGGAGGGGCATATAGCACTCAATAGTTCTCGGTAGCTGTTTCGTTGACACGACGAACGGTCGAAAGGTTCGAAAGCGGCAAAAAGCGTCGTCTCGCCGCTACTCGACGGGTTCGAGTTTCGCGCTGAAGTGGCGAAGCTCCTCCATCGGCGGTTCCCAGACGATTTCGAGGCCGGACAGTTCGTCGCGGCGTTCACCGACCTTCTCGAAGGTTTCCGCGATGTGCTCCAGATGCTCGCGGAAGTACGTGCGGCGGGGCAGACAGAGCCGAACGAGTTGCGGGCGGTCCTCGCCGGGGAACGCGAACTCACCGAGTTCGACGGCGCGGACGCCGCCCTCGCGGTAGAGTTCGCCGACTAGCACTTGGCCCGGGAACTGCTCGCGGGGGATGTTCGGCAGGAACTCCTCGGCCTTCACGTACACCGCGTGGCCGCCGGTCGGCGCGTAAATCGGGACGTCGGCGTCGAGGAGGAGGTCGCCCAGTTCCGCAACTTGTTCGACGCGGGATTCGATGTAGGGTTGCGTGACCGCCTCGCGGAGGCCGACCGCCATGGCCTCCAAGTCGCGCCCGGAGAGGCCGCCGTAGGTCGAAAAGCCCTCGTAGAGGATACCGCGCTGTTTGGCGTGTTCGAACAGTTCGTCGTCGCGCACGCCGACGAAGCCGCCGATGTTGGAGAGCGCGTCCTTCTTCCCGCTCATGACGATGGCGTCGGCGTAGGAGAGTTCCTTGCGGGCGATGGCGGCGACGCTCGACCCTTCGAACTCCGCCTCGCGCTGTTGTACGAAGTAGGCGTTCTCGGCGAATCGGCAGGCGTCGATGACGAACGTGGCGTCGATTTCGTCGGCCACCTCGCGCGCGTCGCGGAGGTTCTGAACGCTCACGGGTTGGCCCGCCATCGAGTTGTTCGTGATGGTGACGACGAGCGCGGGGATGTTCTCGGCACCAACCTCGTCCGCCAGTTCGCGGACCTTCTCGGGGTCGAGGTTGCCCTGGAACGGGTCGTCCGGTGCGACATCGACGGGGCAATCGACGGGTTGTCCGCCGTTGTTGACGACGTGTGCCCGCGTCGTGTCGAAGTGGGTGTTGTTCGGAACGTAGTCGCCCTCGGAGACGAGGACGCCGTAGAGGACGTTCTCCGCACCCCGACCCTGATGGGCGGGAACGATGTTCTTGAAGCCCATCACGTCGGCGACGCTCTCCTGCAGACGTTTGAAACTGTCACTGCCCGCGTAGGCTTCGTCGCCGCGCATCATCGCGGCCCACTGTTCGTCACTCATCGTGCCCGTCCCACTGTCGGTCAGCAGGTCGATGAACACGTCCTCGGAGTCGAGATTGAAGACGTTGTAACCGGCTTCTTCGATGTTGGCTTCGCGCTCGTCGCGGTCGGGGAGGTGAATCGGTTCGACGACTTTGGCCCGGTAGGCTCGCATAGTCAGAATGGGGACGGTCGAGGACTTAACCCTGCTGTGAAAGCATCGGTGGAAAACGAGCGTTTCCGGGGGTCAGCGACCGAATTTGCTCATCGTCCGTACGGGTAGTCCATCTGTGTCTCGATGGTTTCCCGAGTCCCCGAATCAGTCATCTCTTCGACCAATTCCAACCCGAGGTCGATGCCCGACGTGACTCCACCCGCGGTCGCGACATCACCATCTCGGACGACCCGCTTCTCGACGACGGTATCACAATATTCTCCGAGCAGGTCGTAGGCGTCGGGGTGCGTCGTCGCGCGCTTTCCCGAGAGGAACCCCGCCGCCCCGAGCAACAGCGACCCGGTGCAGACCGATACGACCAGTTCGGAATCCGCGGTGGAGAGCCACGAGACGAACGCGTCGTCCTCGGCCAACTCGCGGGCGACGAACCCGCCGGGAACGACCAGCATATCGTAGCCAGCGAGGGGTTCGTCCACCACGTCGGGAACGATTTCGAGGCCCGCGTTCGCGGTCACGCGCTCCGTTCGAGCACAGACGTCCCACGATACGTCGTCGCGGAACCCCATCGTATCGAGTCGAGTGAGCGGGTCGTAGACGCCAACGAAGTCCAGTGCGGTCATGCCGTCGTACGCGACGAACGCGATGTGCATGGAGGAAGATGGGTAGGGAGGAATATCGTCTTTGTGCGTCCTGAAAATCAGAGAATAGCCCGGACGAAAGACGGACGGTGTGAGTTGAACAGTCGTTTCCGTTCAGTACGTCTCGAATCGGTCGAGTAGGCGAGGAAGACCCACGGCAGCACCAACCGCACCCGCAACGAGGGATAGCAGAGCCAGAATCGTCACCAGCGTCTCGGGTCGCCCTTCGAGACGCGGTTTGATGACGAGCGTGAGAACGACACCGAGAACGAGCAAGCACTCGTGGTTCTGTTCGAGCGAGTCGCGGAAGTCCCGAGGAGAGTCTGTATCGTTCGTCATGGTGGAAACCGGTCGACTGACCGGAGGTCCCAACTGACGAACCCAAACAAATGGGTAGGTGTGGGCTTAGTGCCCGAGCGCCCGAAGCGCAACGGCCAACGCCGTGATTATTTTCACGACGCGCCAGATGATCTGGGTGACCAAATCAACCAGTTCGAGTCGTCGCCTTCGGCCGTCTTTGTCGTCGTTGGGTTTTGATGAGGTCATCGAGTGACCTCATTTATCGAAGAGCACTGCGGCTACTTAATCCCCATCGGTTTTTAATCATCGATGATGATTACGGCGGAAGGTTTTCATACGTCGTCACCGTAAATACGAATGGGTTTTGATGAGGTCACCTCGCGGGGAACGTCCCCCGCGAGTCTTCATCGCAAAAATTTTCGGTAGAAGCATCTCCGTCGTGAGAATGGTGCTCGAACGCTGACGAACGGATGACGAGATTCGGGACCGAGCGTCGTGTCAGAACTGACAGGGACGTACTACGGGAACCATTTCCACGTTTCCGGCGACGGCCACCCGTACGCGTTCGGAATTCACTCGTAACGAAGCGCGTCGATGGGGTCCACCCGCGCCGCATTCCACGCCGGGTAGAGACCCGTCACCACGCCGACGAGGAGGCCGACGCCGATGGCGACGGGGACCACCTCGTACGCGAAGACGAGCGGAAGCCCGACGTACTGGGTGGCGGCGTATCCGCCGAGGGCACCGAGCGCGACGCCGAAGACGGATCCGATGACGCCGAGCAGGACCGCCTGCATCAAAAACACCTGAAGCACGTCGCGGTTCTGCGCGCCGACGGCTTTCATGATACCGATTTCGCGGGTGCGCTCGGTCACGCTCACCAGCATGATGTTGGCGATGCCGATGGCCGCGACGACGAGCGAGATGACCGCGATGCTCGTGATGAACGTCGTCAGCGTCGTGAGCACGTCCTTCACGCGATTCACGAGGTCCCGGTCGGTTCGCACCCGGATGGCGTACTCGTCAGGCGTGAGTCGTGCCGCGTCGGAGTTCGAACGGAGGTAGGCTTTCACCGCCCGCTTGCTCTCCGGAATCGTCCCGTGGTTTTCTGCAACGACCGTGACCAGCGGATAGACGCGCTGGGTGGTCCCTTGCGTCGGACTCTCGACTGTCGAACCGTAGAACGGGTTCGTCGGGACGTACACCTGCGGGAGCGACCCGCCGCTGTCGAACTGGCCGTTTCCGCTCGACCGCTTGAGAACTCCGGCGACGCGTGCTGTTTCGGTGCCCCCGTCCGCCGTTCGAATACCGATGCGGTCGCCGACCGAGAGTCGGTCGTCGAACAGGCGGGCCGCCGCCGGGTTCAGGACGACCTCGCGTTTTCCCTGCTCGAACGACTCGCCGCGGGCGAACGTCCGGGTTCGAAACTGGTCGGGCGTGGTGGCGACGATGCCGTTCTGGCTCACCGTCTGCTCGCCGTGAGTGAGTGCGATGACGGGGAGCACGCCGCGCGGGACGACGGTCGCCACGCCGTCGATACCGCGGAGTCGGGCGATGTCGTGTGCGGTGAACACCGGTTGCGCACCAAACCCGGGTTGGCCGCCGGGGGGACCGGCCCAGACGTACATGTTCGGCGCGTGGCCGCCGGTGAACTCCCGGAGGATATCGACGCGGAGGCTGGTGCCGAGGGTCACGAGCGTGATGACGGCGGCGACGCCGATGACGACGCCGACCGTCGACAGCGACGAGCGAACGCGGTGGCTCCGAATCGCCCTGAGACTCATCCGAAGCGTTTCGCTGAACTCCACGGCTCACCTCCGCTATCGCCGTCCTTCGACCCGGCGCTGTGAGTCGATTTTCTCGATGCGCTCGACGGTTCCGTCCAAGATGTGAACCACCCGCTCGGCGTGTTCCGCGATGTGGCGCTCGTGGGTCACCATCAGCACGGTGTTGCCCTCGTCGTTGAGTTCCTCGAACAGCCCCATGATCTGGTCGCCGGTCTCGCTGTCGAGATTTCCGGTCGGTTCGTCGGCGAGGATGATAGCGGGGTCGTTCGCCAGCGCGCGGGCGATGGCCACGCGCTGGCGTTGGCCGCCCGAGAGTTCGTTCGGTCGGTGCTCCTCCCGACCGCGGAGGCCGACGCGATAGAGGAGATCGTCGGCGCGCTCCCGTCGGTCGGCACGCGAAATCCCCTGAAAGACGAGCGGGAGCGCGACGTTCTCGCGGGCGGTCAGGCGCGGCATCAGGTTGAAGGTCTGGAAGACGAAGCCGATCTCCTGTCCGCGAACGGTCGTTCGCTCCGTATTGGACAGGTCGGTGACGTCACGTCCGTTGATGTGAATCGTCCCTTCGGTCGGCGTGTCGAGACAGCCGATGAGGTTGAGCAGGGTGCTCTTTCCCGACCCACTCGGACCCATCACCGCCGTGTACGACCCCCGTGGAATCGACAGGTTCACCCCGTCGAGCGCGTGAACCGGTTCGCCGAGGAAGTACGTTTTGCGAACGTCGGTCAGTGTCACCGCGTCTCTCGGCCCCTCGTCGGAACCCGTCGCCGAGTGGCTTGCTGCCATAGGAAGCGTTAGCATCCCGACAGTCTAAACCCTACTCCATACCACGAACGGCGGAGAACGGAAAAATAACGCCGGTCCGGGGTTACACTCACGGGTCCCGATTCGGAACGGGGTCAATCGGGGCAAAAGCGGACGGCCGGAGCAAGCGGTCGGTCGAGGCGAAAGCGGACAGAGCGTATTCGGTCATCGGGGGCGACTATCTCCTCGGTGTATTTTCCATGACCGAACTCTCCGGCGTCTGGTCGAAGGACGAAATCGTCGCGTTCTTCGACCGGACGACCGTTCCGCTTCGACTCGCCTGCAACACGCCATCGGGACGCCTCTGGATGGTGTCGCTGTGGTACGTCTTCGAGGACGACAACCTGTGCTGTGCCACCGGCGCGAGCGCCGATATCGTCGGCCTGCTCCGGAACGATTCGACCGTCGCGTTCGAAATATCGACGAACGACCCGCCGTACAGCGGGGTGCGCGGCAACGGCACCGCGAGCGTGGAACCGGACCCCGAAAAGGACCTCCTCCGGGAGTTGCTGCGTCGGTATCTCGGCGGGACCGACTCCCGACTCGCCCGGCGACTGTTGTCCGACGACCGGACTGAGGTGACCATCCGAATCGAACCGGACCGCCTCCACAGCTGGGATTTCACACGGCGGATGGCGGACGCGTCGTAGAATGGCGCGCGTAGATTCGGGGATTGCGGCAGGCCGTACCGACCACCCCCACCTTCTTCCCTCCCGTCGCCGACAGCGAACCCATGGAGATAGACGGGGAGCGATTGCGGACCGATATCGAGACGACCGGTGAGTTCGGCGCGCTGGAAGACGAAGAGCACGGTCGAACCGTCCTCACGGGGACGGAAGCGAACAGACGGGCACGCGAGTACTTCGTGGAGCGACTGGAAGACGCCGGATTGGACGTTCGCGTGGATGCGGTCGGCAACATCGCGGGACGGTGGACGCCCGAGAGCGCGGACCCCGACGCGGCCGCGGTCGCCGCCGGGAGCCACCTCGATTCGGTCCCGGAGGGCGGCATCTTCGACGGGCCGCTCGGGGTCTACTCCGCGCTGGAAGCGGTTCGGGCGATGCAGGACGCCGGAGTCGAGCCGACCCGACCGGTCGAAGTCGTCTCGTTCACTGAGGAGGAGGGCCAGCGGTTCGCAAGCGGCCTGCTCGGGTCCTCCGTCGCGGTTGGGAAGCGGTCGGTGGCGGACGCGCTCGCGCTGACGGACGGCCGAACGACCTTGGCGGACGCGCTCGAATCCATGGGATTCCGAGGCGAGGGACGACTCGACGCGAGCGAGTGGGATTCGTGGCTGGAACTGCACGTCGAGCAGAGCAGACGCCTCGAACGGGCCGACGTTCCGGTCGGCCTCGTCACGACGATTACGGGAATCACGCACTGCGACGTGACGGTTCGCGGCGAAGCGAACCACGCGGGAGCCACGCCGATGGACGAGCGGACCGACGCGCTGGCCGCGGCGAGCGAGTTCGTTCGGGACGTGGAACGGGGAGCCACCGAAATCGGCGAGACGACGGTCGGTACCGTCGGCAAACTCGACGTGCGGCCGAACGCGACGAACGTCGTCCCCGGCACGGTCGAGATGAGCGTCGATATCCGCGACGTGAGCTACGACGCGATGAACGAACTCGTCTCGCGGGCGGAGGAGTCGCTGTCGCGGCTCGAAGCCGAACGAGGCGTCGAGACGACCTTTTCGCGGGGGTTCGACCTCCAGCCGACCGAGATGAGCGAGCGCTGTCGGCGAGCAGTAGCCGAGGCGGGCGAAAACACGGGTATCGAGACGCTCGACCTGCACTCGGGCGCGGCCCACGACACGATGTACGTCGCGGGGGTGACCGACGCCGCGATGCTGTTCGCGCCGTCCCGCGACGGAATATCGCACAATCCCGGCGAGTGGACGGCGTGGGAGGACTGTGCGACGGCGACGCGGGCGCTCGCCGGAGGACTCGCGTCGCTGGCGCACTGAGTGGGGCGAGGCGGGACCGAAACGGAGCAGGAATCAGGGACGAGGACAGAAAGGATGGGCGCGGGAGAGCGACTCAGTTCTGATATCGAAGCACGTCTTGGCCGGTCAGCCTTCGGAGTTGGTCCTCGCTGAGACCGCCGGTGTCGGAGTCCATCTCGTCGAGACCGACGCCGCTGGTGACGATGGCGCGGAACGCCACTTCGAGCGGAACGTCGATGTCCACGAGGTCGTCCGACGGAACGTTGACCACGAAACCGCCCATAACCGGGTTCGGGGCCATCGGGAGGAAGACGGTCGTCATGTCCATCTCGCCGACCGCGTTCGTGACCTCCTCGGGCGTCTCCGCCGTCACGAACGCGAACGTGTAGGTGTCGTCGGTCGGGAATTCGAGTAGCTTCACGTCGCGGAAGTGATCCTCGTCGCTCTCTATCATCGCGTCGCCCATCCGACGGAAGCTCCGATAGATGGTTCCGAACCCGGGAATTTGACTGATGGCGTAGTCGAAGTTGTCGATGGCGCGCTCGCCGAACGGGGAGTGGGCGACGAACCCGACCAGCAGAACCAGTAGGAGAACGCTCCCGGTAGCGATGCCGCCGAGGACGAGCACCGAATCGACGGGAACGAACGAGAGGAGCGGCAACAGCATATTTCTGACGAATTTGAGCAAGACGACGACGACGTACAACGTGATGAGGAGGGGAACGACGACGGTGACGCCCGTGAGCGTCGTCTCGCGGAGCTTCCCTACGACCGACAGATCGTCCGTGGAATCCATCGTTCAGCACACGAGAGCGGGAGATAAAGAGCGTACCGGCCGCATACGCAAGCAATCGAACTGCTTGCATAGGCCGCCAGCAGAGTAATCCATTGGAAGCCCCTAGCCTCACCCCATGAGTACTATCGCCGTCGTGCGGGTGCCCGCTTCGGAGTTCGCACTGGAGGCGACGCTCGAAAGGGTCCCGGGAGTTTCCTTCGAAGTCGAGCGCGTCGTCGCGCCCGAATCGGAGCGGGTGATGCCGTACATCTGGGCGACGGCCGACCCGGAGCAGTTCGACGCCCTCCAAGCCGCGCTCGAAGACGACCCGACCACGGACGACGTGGAACTGCTCGTCGATTTGGACGACGAGTGGCTGTTCCGCATGACCTGGATAGGGAAGACCCAGTTTGTCATCCACGTTCTCGTTGACGAAAGCGGAACGATCATCGACGCGACGGGAACGGACGACGAGTGGCAGCTCCGAATCCTGTTCCCCTCCCGCGACGCGCTCGGGGCGACGTACGAATACTGCGAGGAGCACGGCATTCCGCTCACAATCGAACAGATATACCAACTCGACCAGTCGCCCCAGCGCGGGAAGTACGGACTCACCGAGGAGCAGTACGAGACGCTCATCACAGCGTTGGAGAGGGGTTATTACGACATCCCGCGCGACATCTCGGGGACGGAACTGGCCGCGGACCTCGGCATCTCGCACCAAGCGCTGTCCGAACGGCTCCGGCGCGCGTACGCGAACCTGCTCTCAAACGCGCTCGTCGTCGGGGAGAACGAACTGGGCGAGTAGACGTCTCGTCGTCATCCGAGACGCATTCCTCTTCCGACCGTCATTCCGAGCGGCCGTCCGTCGGAGTCGGTTCGGCGTCGGAGGGGGCGTCGTCGGTTTCGACCGGGTTCCGGCCGAGCAGTCCGGGGAACACGACCCAGAGGAACTGCACCGTGACGACCATCATGAACGGCCCGAGGAAGATGCCGTACCAGCCGAACACCGGCGGACCGAGCAGGTAGGCGAACATGATGAGGCCGGTGGGAAACAGCCGACCGGAGAGGATCGGACGAATGTAGGTTCGGACGGCGTTATCGAACGCTATCTCCATGATAGCGAGGAACAGGACCGGAAACCACAGCAAAACGGGGTCGGTCCGAAGCGCGACGATGGCGAGGTAGAACACCACCACGAAGTAGACGATGGACCGACCGACGAGCGGGACGATGGTGGCGAGTCCCGTCGCGATGGCCACAAGCATCGTCTGTGGAATCGCCATGCCCGGCGGCGCGACGAGGTTCAGCAGGGTGTAGATGACGGCGGAGAGGATGATGATGACGAAGATGGTCAGCGTGTAGCCGAAGAAGACGGAGTTCAGCCCGTGGTCCACCGCGTGGAGGTACTCGCCCGTCCGCGTTTCTTCGTCCGCGACGGTCCGCCGGAACCAATCCGCGATTTTCCCCTCGTCGCGGACGAGGAAAAAGACGAAGATGAGCGTGAGAAACAGATTGTACGATTGGGTCGCGAACGCCCCGACGAGACCGCGAAACTGGAAGAGAAACGAGCGGATGGAGGGGTTTCGAAGCAGCCTCGTGACCGAATCGTACAATCGCCCGGGCGTCGTCGGAATCGCTCGGAAATCGAAGCCGGGGAAGAGCACCCGAACGAGGCGCTCGACGTCGGCGACGCGAACCGTCGAGAGTTGCCCGAACGCGATGACCGCGACGGTACCCAGAAGCGCGATGAACGGGAGGACGATGACCGCCAGCGTGACCGACGCCGCGATGCCGGGCGGGAGCCCGAAGCCCACCAACCGTCTGGCGATGGGACGGGCGACGTAGTAGAGGAAGACGCCGAACACCAGCCAGCCCAGATAGCTGTCGAGCGAGGTGACGAGGACGAGGATTAGAGCGGTCGCGAACAGCCACCAGCCGAGTTCAGCGGCGTCGGGGGGGTCATCGGTTCTGAGTTTCATCTCATCGTTCCTCCTTCCACTCCTCGATGACGGTCACGACGCGTTCGTTGAGGGGCATGTCGTCGAACGGCCCCGCCGCGTCGGCGGCGGTGAGAACGTCCCGGACCGCGCCGTCCGCCTCGGCCAGTCGAAAGTCGATGCCGCGTTCGTCGAGGTCCTCTGCCAGCGAGGCGAGCATGTCCGCGGCGGTCAGGTCGATGGTCGGCGAGGAACGCATGTCGAAGACGACGAGGGAGACGGGCGTCTCGCGGTCGTTCACGGCGTCGATGACCTCGGCGCGGATGGTCGGCGCGTTGGCGAAGAACAGCTCGGCGTCGACGCGGTAGACGAGCACGCCGGGGACGCGCTCGTTTTCGGGGTGGCGCGATAGGTCGCCGAACTCGTCGGACCCCGGAACCCGACCTAACGTGGCCGTGTTGGGGTACGTCGCACGTCCCACGACGACGAGGAGCGAGACGAACACGCCGATGAACACGCCCGCGAGCATCCCGAAGATGAGAACGCCGAGAAAGGCGGACGCCGCCGTCACGAGCTCCAGCGTGTCGAGTCGGTAGATGCGGCGGAGTTCGGGCACGTCGACGAGGCCCGCGACAGCGACGATGACCACCGCCGCCAACACCGTTTCGGGGAGCGTCGTGAACAGGTCGGTGAAAAAGACGAGGACGAGCGCGAGGACGACGGCGGAGACGCCGCTCACGAGTTGCGTTTCGCCCCCGATTTCGTCGTTGAGGGCGCTTCTGGACATGCTGCCGCCGACCACGAAGCCGTGACCGAGACCCGCCGCGATGTTCGTGAGGCCGTCGGCGAGCAGTTCCTGGTCGGCATCGACTCGCTGGTCGTGTCGCCGGGCGAACGTCTCGACGGCACCCATTCCCTCGACGTAGGAGAGCAAGAAGAGCGCGAACGCGACCGGAACGAGGTCCGGAAGCATTCCGGTCGGCGGCGTCGGCAGCGAAATCGGGGGCAGTCCGCTCGGAATCCGCCCGACGACCGTGACCCCGCGCCGCTGGAGGTCGGTCACGGCGACCAGTCCGGTGGCGAGAAGCACGACGATGAGGGCGGTCGGAACGCGCTTCGCGTAGCGTTCGCCGAGGGCGAGCAGAACAAGCGCACCCAATCCGATACCGAGCGTCGGGAGGTTGGTCGCGCCGAGGTGGGTCACGACGAAGCCGACGCGTTCGAAGAAGGTGCCGCTGGCACCCGAAATTCCGACCAGTTTGTCGAGTTGCGTGGCGGTGATGTACAGCGCCGCGCCCGCCGAAAAACCGGTCAGAACGGACTCGGAGATGAAGTTCACGACGAATCCGAGCCGGAACAGCCACGCGATAACCGAGATGACTCCGACGAGCACCGTCGTCGCCCCAATGAGCGTCGCGTATTCGGTCGGCGACCCGCCCACGGCCACGGATCCGACGCCCGTCGCGACCAGCACGGCGAGTGCGGAGGTGGGGCCGTAGATGACCTGCCGGGAGGTGCCGACGAACACGTAGACGACGAGGGCAAGCAATCCCGCGTACAGACCGGTTTCGGGCGGGAGTCCGGCCAGCGACGCGTAGGCCATCCCCTCGGGCAGGACCGCGGCGGCGACGGTGATGCCCGCGAGAACGTCGGCAGGGAGCCACGACCGGTCGTATCGGGGGAGCCAGTCCGCGATGGGAAGAACGGTTTCGACGGGACCGTTTCGACCATCGTCCGTGGGGTCCAATTCCATTCGGTCACTCACCGATTACGACGGGGTTCGCTCCGGGTGCTCCGTCGCCTCCCGATACTTGTGCCGATAGGCCGCTATCTTCCGGTAGAGTAGCGCGAGGAAGAACCCGTCGTACACGACGACGAAGGCGATGAACGCCAACCCGGAGAGCGGCAGATACGTCACCAGCGCGTCGTAAGTCGCGTGGATGAGAACGGCGATGAGGAGGCCCTTCACCATGATGGGACCGCGGTTTTCTGGGTTCATCTTCGCCAATCCGAGATAGTAACCCGCGAACGAGGCGTAGATGACGTGCCCCGGTCCGACGAACGACCGCTGTGCGGCGGTGCCGACGGCGATGCTGGCGAGCCTCGACATCGGGAGGCGTCCCGCCGTGAACAGCGCGTTCGTGATGTACGTGAAGTTCTCGATGGTGGCGAAGCCGAGTCCGGCGAACGCGCCGAACACCGCGCCGTCGATGGCCGCACCGAGGTACGGCGTCCGATAGGCGTACAGTCGGGAGGCGAGCCATTTCGAGGTCTCCTCGACCGGCCCGACGACGACGTAGAAGAAGGCGACCGTTCCGACGACCGGGATCAGTTGGAAAACGGGTTGTAAGGTCGTGTTTAGCAGGGCGGCGAACCCGGCGAACAGCACGCCCAGAAGGAATGTCACCGCCAGCGGCGCGAGGGGTTCGCGCTGCACGTCGTCGCCGTACCAGATGAGCGCGGCGAGCACGAACGCCGGGATGACCGACAGGAACGTCAACACGCCAAGCGCCGGTTGCAGGAAGAGGATGAACCCGGTCGCGGCGAGTTGCGCGACGAACAGCAACACCGCGAGCGCGACGAACACCCGCCGCCAGTTGTCCGTGAGGCCGCGGTAGATGGCCACCGCCGCCCGGTCGGTTCGCGTGCGTTCCTCCCACGTCGTCACGTCGTAGAGGTCCTCCTCCCCAAGCGATATCTCTATCACGTCGTCCTCGCTCCCACCCATACACCGTACACGTGACGGTTCGTCATAACGATTGGTGGCGAAACGGGTCCGCACGGACGAACGAGCCCACCAGTTTTATTCTCGCGCTCGTCGTCCCACGTTGCCATGGCACTCCTCTCGATCGAAGAAACCGACGTGCCGACGCAACCGTCCGAAACCGGACGGGAGGGCGTGAAGATGGTCGCGCTTTGGATACTGCTCGTCGTCGTGTTTTTCATCCTCACGAGAGGGAGACGCGGGCGTCGACGGTAGGCCCCACGCCCGTTTCGACGGGACAGAACTTTAGCCGCTCCGAACGTCTTCACGCTTCGACAGCGAGGACCGGGACGGGAACGAAACGGACTCGCGGTCGGGGGGACGATGAGCGACGATAGTTCGGATTCGAAGAGGGCACCGAATCGAGGAGGGACGTTCCGTGGCTGAGACTGACGACGCCGTCTCGGTCTGGCAACCGCTTCGGGAACCAGTCTTCCGAGCGATGTGGACGGCGGCGCTCGTGTCGAACGTCGGGACGTGGATGCAGAATGTCGGAGCGGCGTGGCTTATGACCTCGCTCACCACCTCGGCCCTGTTCGTCGCGCTGGTGCAGACGGCGACGACGCTCCCCGTCGTTGTCGTCTCCCTTCCAGCGGGTGCCATCGGCGACATCGTGGACAGACGCTGGCTCCTGCTTTCGATACAGGTATGGATGCTCGTCACCGCCGGACTCCTCGGCGTGCTGACCGCGACTGGGCAAACGACGCCGTGGATACTGTTGCTCCTCACGTTCTCGCTCGGGTTTGGGACGGCGTTCATGAACCCGACGTGGCAGGCGATTCAACCCGAGTTGGTGTCGCGGGACGAACTCCCGGCCGCGATTTCGCTCGGTGCCGTCGGCTTCAACATCGCCAGAGCGGTCGGGCCAGCGGTCGGCGGCCTCATCCTCGCAGCGACCGGAGCGGCCACGGTATTCCTGCTCAACGCGCTCTCGTTCCTCGCCGTGCTCGTCGTCGTGTATCGGTGGCGTCGTGAGCCGTCACCCTCCGAACTGCCGCCCGAGCGGGTTTC
>NZ_MEIH01000322.1:0-40909 GCF_001723155.1 Haladaptatus sp. W1 | reverse complement strand
TCGCCGTCTTCGAGCGACCACAGGTCGCGGAATTCGGCGCTGGCATCCGGAAGGGAAGCGTGATACCACGCGCCCGGATGCTCGTCATCGACCCACGAGAGCGAGTCGCGCACCGCGTTCCACGTCGTTCGACAGCGCGGCGCGTCCGGGAGGTCCATCTCCAGTTCGTCGTGGTCGATGCCGACGTAGCCGTCGGTGGCGCGGTCGAGCGCGAGTTCGAAAATCGCACCCGCCGACCCGTGGAAGTCGGCAGCCATCAGCGTGTGGGAGGGTTCGAAGGTCGTCGTGTCTGGGGAATTCGCGGCCATCGTTCGGAACCTCGACACGGACGTTCGCCGACAACGTATTTCGCTCTGGCGCACCCATGTCATGGTATGACGAACCAACCCCGAGTCGTGGCCATCTGCGGCAGTCTCAACGAGAAGAGCACCACCCGGGTCGCGCTGCAAAACGCGCTCGTCGGGGTGGAATCGGAGGGCGGGACCGGCGAACTGCTCGACTTGCGCGAGTTCGACCTGCCGCTGTTCGACCCCGCGGACCGGGACGCTGGCGACGCCGCGGAACTGAAACGTCGCGTGCGCGAGGCGGATGCGGTCATCCTCGGGACGCCGGTGTACCACGGGTCGTACTCCTCGCCGCTGAAGACCGCGCTCGACTATTGCGGGTTCGACGAGTTCGAGGACAAGACGGTCGGCTTGCTCGCGGTGGCTGGTGGCCGATTTCCGGTCACGGCGATGGACCACCTCCGGTCTGTCTGTCGGGCACTGGACGCGTGGGTGCTCCCCTACGAGGCCGCGGTACCGCGCTCGCACAGCGCGGTGGTAGACGGCGCGTTCACCGACGAGGAGTTGGAAAACCGTGTCGTCGCGCTCGGGCGACAAATCGTCCTGTACGCGAACATCGAACCCTGCCCGAAGAGTTTCGAGAGCGGGGAAAATATCGGCGCGGTCGATTGAATGAGCAACCCTTTTGATGTCGGATTGAGCGCCATTCGAGCATGCACAAAATCACGAACAGCGGGTGGGTCGAGGTCATCACCGGCTGTATGTTCTCCGGGAAGACGGAGGAGCTACTTCGGCGGCTTCGCCGCGCGGAAATCGCGGGCCAAGAGGTCGCGGTGTTCAAGCCCGCGCTGGACGACCGCTACGGCGAGGATACCGTCGGCTCGCACGACGGCAGTTCGTGGGAAGCGACCGTCGTCGAACCGGACGACGACGGCGTGTGGGCGATTCCCGACGGGTTGAACGGCGAACAGGTCGTCGCCATCGACGAAGCCAACTTCTTCTCCGAGGAACTCGTCTCGGTCTGTGAATTTCTCGCGGAGGACGGGCGACGCGTCGTCGTCAGCGGGACCGACCAGACGTTCCGCGGCGAACCGTTCGACCCGGTTCCACAACTCATCGCGCTGGCGGAGTACGTCGAGAAACTACAGGCAATCTGTGCGACGTGCGGCGAGCCCGCGACGCGAAATCAGCGTCTCATCGACGGCGAACCGGCGCACGTGGACGACCCGACGATTCTGGTCGGGGCACAGGAGTCCTACGAAGCGCGGTGTCGGAACTGTCATACCCTTCGGAGCGAGTAGAGGGAACCGTGACGCAGTGGGTCGAAAATCCGACCGGTGGACGCGACCGCGGACCGCAGGCTATCGTCCGCGCGTGGATAGAGGTTCTCGTGCGGCCGCGCCGCTTTTTCCGAACCGGCGTCGCGCCGGGCGACCAAGCCCCGGGAATGGTGTTCGGCGTCCTCGTAACGCTGATAGAGGTCGCAACGCGGATGGCGACCGGCGACTTGACCGTCGGCACCATCGCGGGAGGACCGCTCCTCACGAAACTCCTCGCGCTGGCGTTGGTCGGATTGTTCATCGCGCCCGCCGTCCTCCACCTGACGGCGGCGTTACAGACGGTCATCCTGATGCTGCTCGTTCCCGAACGCGGCGGCATCAGCGAGACGGTACAGGTCCTCGGGTACGCGGTCGCACCCTGCCTGTTGGCCGGACTTCCCATCCCAGAGCTACGTGCAGCCTGTACGGTCTACGGGGCCGTCCTGCTCGTCATCGGGATGCGCGAAGTTCACAACACGTCCTACCTCCGCGCGGCGGCCGTGGGCGCGCTCCCGGCCGCAGTCGTGTTCGGCTACGGTTTCGGCGGGTTCCGCGCCCTCGTGGTCGCGGTTCCCGGACTGGCGAGCGCCGTCCCGTGGTAATTAAGGGACGGAAGTCGTATCGACGGTATGCTCAACCTACGGCTGGACGATTTTATGGTCGAACTGAAGGACGGTTCGCTGAAGAACGTCGGTCCGACGAACAAGAAAGCGACGGCGAAGCTGTTCGACGTGGAATCGGCGGAAGCACGGGAGTTCGGCGACAAGCGGGTGAAACTGGTGTTCGAGGACGAAGACGGCAACGAGGTGCAAGTCTCGCTGTTCCCTGAGGACGTTAGAAAGATAGCGGCGGACATCGAGCGACTGGAAGACGACAGCCACGTCTTCGAATAGCGACGGAACGGACGGCCACCCGACCGTCCGGCTCATCGTGTACTATCTTTTCGGCTCGTTAGGGGACCAATAATAATATCGTGGTAGATAGTAGCATGGTGTGACGCACATGTCCATGATTACCGATTCGAACGACGTGGACGGCGACGAGACGCATCTCTCGTCCCCCCACTCGTTCGTCTCCTCGATACGCTTTATCGGCTTCTGGGCGGCGGTCATGCTGCCGTTCCTCTACGTGCCGCTCCTCGTCAATGGCCTCGACACAGCCGGTCAACAACAGACGTTTTTCCTGCTGCTGCTGTCGAACGTGGTGGCGCTCGTCTTCGGCCACCGACACCGCGAACGGGACTGACGGACCCGTAGGATGCTGTTGCACGGTAACAATACACAGTGTCACGTGATTAGACGGAGTATAACTATGGCTTTCCTCGTCGAAGTCGTGGGCATGTCCCAGTCAGCCATGCGCATTGGTTGCCCGCACTGTGGATCGGCAGCGAACGTGGACCTCGGCCGTCGAAGACGCGTCGAAGCGTCGTCCGACGACGACCAGTTGAAGGGGAAACTCGTTCACTGTCATCACTGCGGCGACGACTTTTCGTTCTATTACTACTAAGCCGACAGGTGGCGCACGGCCGGTCGCGTCGCGTTCGGCGTTCCAAACAGAATGAATAATAATTGCGAACAACGAACGACCCAATCCGTTACAGTACGTTCGTCCTCGAATCCACAAGTTAATTTTATCTTTAATAATTTGGTTTGAATAATGTTGCTTCGACCATCCCATCGCGGGAACCGTCGGGTCGGTCGGCCCGGCGTGACGGGTCGAGAACGGCGTCGGGAATTCGACAACCGTTTTAGGCCGGGACTATTCTTTGCCAGTATAAATGGGTAACTGCGTCATTTGCGGGACGCCTGCTGACGGCCCGATTTGTTCGAGCCACGAGCAGGACGTTCTCTTTGAATTCGAAGGTAGCAGCCCGGAACAGCTCACCTCGGGACGATTTTACAAAGGTACCGTAGACGGCTTCGCCGATTTCGGCGTCTTCATCGACATCGGCAACCACGTAACGGGATTGCTTCACAAGAGCGAGCTCGACCGCAGACTGGAGAGTCTGGATTGGGACCAAGGCGACACCGTGTACGTGGAGGTCATCGGCGTGCGCGACAACGGCAACGTCGACCTCAGCTGGTCGATCCGCCAATCGGAACGCGAGTTCCGCGGCAAACTCATCCAAGACGGGACCGACGTTCACCTCCCGAACGAGGACGCGGGCGACGACGCGGAGCGAACCGAAGACTCGTCCGCCGCTGACGAATCCGACTCCGATTCGAACACCGAGTCGAACACCGATTCGAAATCCGAATCGAACGCCGAACCGAAATCCGAACCCACGCCCGAACGCTCGTCGGACCCGTCGGCGACGACCGACGGCTCCGGGAACGCGGTCGGAAGCGCCACGGTGTCCTCCCAGATGGAGGTTCCCGAACGCGTCGCCATCGAAACGCTGGGCGACCGCGTTGGCGACCGCGTTCGAATCGAAGGCGAAATCGTCAGCACGAGCCAGACGAGCGGTCCGACGGTGTTCGAACTCCGCGACGAGACCGCCGTCGTCGACTGTGCCGCCTTCAAGGAGGCTGGCGTTCGCGCCTACCCCGAAGTCGATACGGGCGACATCGCCCGACTGACCGGCGAGGTCGAACTCCGGAACAACGAACTCCAAGTCGAGACGGAACAGCTCGACGCGCTCACCGAGGACGAGAAAGCCTCCGTCGAAGACCGACTGGCGAAGGCACTCGAAGACGAAGCCCGCCCCGCCGACGTCGAACCGCTCGCCGACGACGCCGCGGTCGAGGGGATTCACGAGGACATCCGCGATGCCGCAAGTACGATTCGCCGCGCGGTCATCGAATCCCGCCCTGTCATCGTCCGGCACAACGCGAGCGCGGAAGGCTACGTCGCCGGTGCGGCCATCGAACGCGCCGTCCTCCCGCTCGTGCGCGACGAACACGCACGAAGCGACGCCCAGTATCACTACTTCGACCGCCGACCGCTCGAAGACGGGTTCTACGACATGCAGGACGCGACGAAGGACGCGACCATGATGCTCGACAACCGCGAGCGCCACGACGAGAAACTCCCCCTCTTCGTCCTCGTGGACGCCGGAAGCACCGTCGAATCGAGCGACGGACTCTCGCTCCTCGACATCTACGGCGCGCCCCACGTCGTCATCGACACGCACTACCCGGACAACGACGTCGCCGAAACCGCGGATAGCGTCGTCAATCCGTACCTCGGTGAGTCGGGCGACAGCGTGACGGCGGGCGTCCTCGGCGCGAACGTCGCGGCCCACGTCAACACAGACGTGCGCGACGACGTGTCCCACCTCCCGGCGGTCAGCTACTGGGAGGACACTCCGAGCGAGTACGTTGAACTCGCAACGGACGCGGGCTACGACGAGGCCCACGTCACCGCGCTCCGCGAGGCGGTCGCGCTGGAAGCCTACTACCAGTCCTACGAGGACAAACGCGAACTCATCACCGACCTCCTCTTCGAGCACGCGAAGCGCGACCTCGCCGAACACGTCAGCGAGCAGTTCCGCAAGAAGCTCGAAAACGAACTCGACACCGCGGAGCCGAACCTCACGGTCCGCGGCGCGAACGGCGTCACCTTCACCGTCCTCGACACGGACGCCTACACCCACCGCTTCGACTTCCCGTCGTCGTCGGTCCTCCTCGACGCACTCCACCGCCGCGACATGACCGGCCAGCCCGGCAGCCAGAACGTCACCCTCGGACTGGCGGACGACGAAGTTCACATTCGAAGCGACGGTGCCATCAACGTCCGCGACATCGCGGACTCGGTGCGCGACCGCGCGCCGGAAGCCGGCATCATCCCCGTCGGGACGAAGGACGGCAAGTTCGAATTCCTCCGCGGCGAGCGCGACGAAGCGCTCGATGCGGTCATCGAAGCCGTCAGCGCAGAGCTGAACTAAGGAACCGCCGATTCGCGCGGACGTTCGTCTCTTCATCTTTCTCTTTCTGCCCTCACCTCCTCGATTACCACCGTTCCCTTCGCCCACCACGGAATCGGTCGTAGACGACACGCTTATCCGGCGGAATCGACGATTACGTAGCAATGAGTACCGAGACGCCGGACGCCACGGAGACGGAGGCGTTCGAGCAGGTTTGCGAGGAACTGATAGACCGCATCCTCGCGGGCGACGTGGAGCGCGACGACGTGGAGAGCGCCAAACTCGACGCCTGCTCGGAGTACTCGTCGCCGAAAGTGCCGAAGAACTCCGAGATTCTCGATCACGCGCCGGACGAGCGGCGCGAGGAACTGGAGGCCGTGTTGCGGCGCAAACCCGTCAGAACCGCGTCGGGCGTCTCACCCATCGCCATCATGACCAGCCCCGAGCAGTGCCCGCACGGGAAATGTCTCTACTGCCCCGGCGGTCCGTCCTCGGAGTTCTCCTCCTCCCAGAGCTACACGGGCCACGAACCCGCGGCGGCGCGGGGCGTGCAGAACGATTACGACCCGTACGGGCAGGTGACGCTCCGCTTGGAGCAACTGCGCCAAATCGGCCACCCCGTCGATAAGGTCGAACTCATCCTGATGGGCGGGACGATGACCGCCCGGAGCCACGACTATCAGGAGTGGTTCGTCAAGCGCGCGCTGGAGGCGATGAACGACTACGACGTGGACAAGGAACCCGAACCGGCGGAAGGCGAGAGCTTCGCACAGAGTCCCGACGAACACGAGTTCAAGTATTTGGAGGACGTCATCGCCGAGAACGAGACCGGTGACATCCGCAACATCGGGACGACGTTCGAGACGAAGCCGGACTGGTGTGACCCCGAGCAGATAAACCGGATGCTCGAGTTGGGTGGCACGAAAGTCGAAGTCGGCGTCCAGACCACCTTCGAGCGAATCAACCGCGAGATGCACCGCGGCCACGGCGCACAAGCGTCCATCGAAGCCAATCAGCGCCTCCGAGACTCGGCGTTCAAGGTCGGCTTCCACATGATGCCCGGACAACCCGGCATGTCGAAGGAGATGTGCGTCGAGGACTTCCGCCGCATCTTCGAGGACGAGAAGTGGAAGCCGGACTACCTCAAAATCTATCCCACGCTCGTCGTCCGCGGCACCGCCACCTACGACTGGTGGTACAAGGGCGAGTACGAACCGCTCCGCAACGAGGAGGCCGCGGAACTCGTCGCGGAAATCAAGTCGATGATTCCAAAGTACGTCCGCCTCCAGCGCGTCCAGCGCGACATCCCGGCGGACTTCATCGACGGCGGCGTGTGGAAGTCCAACCTCCGACAACTCGCCCGCCAGCGGATGGAAGAACACGGCTGGACGTGCGACTGCATCCGCTGCCGCGAGGTCGGCATGAACGACGAAGAACCCGAGAACGTCGACCTCGACGTGCTGACCTACGAGGCCGCGGGCGGCACGGAGCACTTCATCAGCTTCGAAGATAGGAGGAAGGACCTCCTGCTCGGCTTCTGTCGCCTTCGCTTCCCCGGCGACCCGGTGCGCCGCGAACTCGACAACGCCGCCGTCGTCCGCGAACTTCACGTCTACGGCAGCGAGGTCGGCGTCGGCGCGGCGAGCGAGGAAACCCAGCACCAACACCGCGGCTACGGGCGGAAGCTGATGGCAAAGGCCGAGGAAATCGCCGCCGACGCGGGCTACGACAAGGTGAGCGTCATCTCCGGCATCGGCGCGCGGGAGTACTACCGGAACAAGTTGGGCTACCACCAGACGGCCCGTACGTCAGCAAGCAGGTGTAGTCGCCCGGAACGAGACGCTTTGCGCCTCGCTGTCGTTTTCGATGCGTCAAAAATGGACCCTCATCCAGCCACGTCGTCCGTCGGTGGCGACGACCGCCGAACGGGCGGCGCGAGTTGCACAGATTTATAACCAAGAAGGAAAAAGGGATGAATGCCAGTATGCGACGCTTTTCTCGTCGTGTGTTGGCAACAACTGGGACTGTGCGCTTCGTCGCGTGGGAACTGGTCGGACCCACATTGGCTTCCGGAAGCCACCACCCACCCGTCTCGCCTCTCGCCGTCTTCCACCTTCGCAAGTCAAAACCGAAGCGTCGTCTCCTATCGAAACACTATCTTCTTCGAGAGCGGTCTCGTTCCGCGTCGTAACTCGAACGTCAGCGACAGCGCTCGGTTTCGAAGAGAATCGGAAATTGGGTTTGTTTATTCGTCCTCTGTGAAGACGAAAACTACGGGGAATCGTCTCGCACCGCTCGACTCTTCCCGGTTAGTTTTCGTCTTCAGTCTTAATATCCGCCGAGAGGCCCTGTGCCATCTCGATGTCCTTCGAGTTGTTGAGCGTCCACGCCGTGCGCTCGGTAACCGCCTCGATGGCTTCGCGGGCGCTCGGGTAGCCGTTGCCGGACTTCTTCACGCCGCCGAACGGCAACTGGACCTCCGCGCCGATGCACGGGAGGTTGCCGTAGGCGAGGCCGATCTCCGCGTTGTCGCGGAAGTAGTTGACCTGTCGGTAGTCCTCGCTGATGATGGCTCCGGCCAGTCCGTAGGGCGTGTCGTTGTGGATTTCGACTGCTTCTTCGATGCCACCCGAGTAGCTCATCAGGGCGACGTGCGGACCGAACACTTCCTCGTGGATGCAGCGCAGGTCGGGGCTGTAATCGACCTCGTAAACGAACGGACCGACCCAGAATCCTTTCTCGTGGTCGTTCGGGATTTCGTCGTCGTCGAGTTCCTCGCGGTCGACGAGCACGTTCGCGCCCTCGTCCTTGGCGAGTTGGTTGTACTTGCCGAACTTCTCGACCTGCTCTTCGTTGACCATCGGTCCCATGAAGGTGTTCTCGTCGAGCGGGTCGCCGACGGAGATCTCCTTCGCGGTTGCGACGTAGCGCTCCTTGAACTCGTCGTAGACGTCCTCGTGGACGATGAGGCGCTCGGAGGAGACACAACGCTGGCCTGTCGTCTTGAACGAGGACATGATGGCGCTGTGAACGGCGACGTCGAGGTCCGCGTTCTCGGTGACGACGATGCCGTTCTTGCCACCCATCTCACAGGCCGCGAGTTTGCCGGGTTCGCCGCCGACCTTGCCCGCGATTTTGTGACCGACTTCCGAGGAACCGGTGAACAGCACGGTGTCCACGCGCTCGTCCTCGACGATGGCGTTTCCGGCGTCGCCGAAGCCTTGGACCATGTTGAACACGCCGTCCGGGATGCCCGCGTCCTCGAACATCTCGGCGATTATCTGCCCACACCACGGCGTCTGCTCGGCCGGTTTCCAGACGACGGTGTTCCCTTCGACCAACGCGAGGGCCATGTGCCAGAACGGGATGGCGACCGGGAAGTTCCACGGGGTGATGCAACCGATGATGCCGCGCGGCTTGCGGCGCATGTAGGCGTCCTTGCTCGGAATCTCGCTCGGTACGAGGTCGCCGTGCGGGTGACGGGCGTTGCCCGCGGCCCACTCGACCATGTGCGCGGCTTCAACGACGTCGGCCTTCCCTTCGGAAATCTCCTTCCCACATTCCTTCGTGATGACTTCGCCGAGTTCGTCCGTTCGCTCTCGGAGTTCGTGGTAGATGTCCCAGAGGTACTCCGCGCGGTTAACGTACGAAAGCTCGCGCCACTCCTCTTCTGCCTCCTCCGCGGCGTCGAGGGCGGCCTGGACGTCCTCGGGTGTTCCGCGCTGGAACTCGCCGAGCGACTCCTTCGTCGCCGGGTTAACGCTCTCGAACGTCTCATCGCCCACGCCGTCGTGCCACTCGCCGCCGATGTAGTGGCTGTAAACCTGCTCGCTGGCTTGTTGACTCATATCTTCGAGAAGAACTCGGACGGGTACGCTAAAAAAGACTCCCAATTCCTAACGAACGAAGCGGGATTTATCGCCCCGATGTGATAACCGGCGGCGACCACATCGTATTTTTCTCTCTTCCCCGTCGTTTCTCTCTTCCCCCCGACTCGTTTTTCCACTATTCGTCTCCCCGTTTCGTTCCGCTACTCGTCTACCCCGTCCCAGTACCCGACTTCGGCATCGAGCGGGAAGTACCCGGCCAACGTTCGGCCCTCGTGGTCCCCCGGTGCCGACCCCGCGAACACGCCGAACTTCCCCGAGTCGGGATACACCGAAACGTCGGGTTCGCGCATGGTCGAAAAACATAGGTAGCGAAGTTCGTCGTCGGAATCGTTGACGACCCGACGGGCGTACTCCTCGCCGACCGGAAACGCGACGTAATCCCCCGCTTCGAGGCTTGTCTCCTCGTCTTCTGTTCGGAGCGTTCCGTTCCCGTCGAGAACGAAAATCGCCTCCTCGTTGCCGGTGTGGTAGTGATACGGCCACGATTTTTTGCCCAGCGGAAGTTCGTAGAGGCTACACCCCAACTGTTCGCCGCCAGCCATCGCTCCGAGTCGTTTTCGGCGCGCGTGAAAATCCTGGCCGTGTGATTTTTCCTCCCAATCGAGATTCGACTCGTTGACGATTCGCGGTCGCTCGTCGGTCATATCCGTCCGCTCGCGGAGTGCGAACAAGAAAGCACCGGCGAGCGATCACTTGGTTTCCCGTTCAAGTACTGGCGAGCGATTAGCTGGCTTCCCGTTCTTCCCTGTCTTCCGTCTCGGCGAGCTTTTCGATCTCCCCCTTCGCGCTGGCGGCGTCGAAATCGTGGTCGGGGCGGATGTTCACGAAGTCGAGGAACTCGCGGGCGGCGAGGAGTTCTTCGGCCGTGTAATGCTCCCGGGCGGCTACCACGGCGTCACGAGCACCGATGAGCGGCGTGAGCGAGGCGAGCGCACAGGCGAGGTCGTACGACCTCGCCTCGTCGATTCGCTCCCCGTTCACGCTGGTCGCATCGATGAAATATATCTCCCCGTTCGCAACGAGGACGTTTTCGCCGCGCAGGTCGCCGTGTGCGAGGTTGTTCTCGTGCATGCGCGACAGCGCCGCGAACAGGTTCGGAGCGTACGCGCGAACTTCCGTCTCGGGCATCTGCTCGAACGTCTCGAAGTCCGGCAGGTACTCCATCACTAACACGCCGAGGTCGTCGTATTCGAACGACTCTATCGGTGCCGGGACGTTCAGCCCGATTTCGCGCATCTTCCGCGTGGCTTCCAGTTCGTGTTCGGCCATCTCCTCCGGCCCGGCGAAGTGCTCGAAGAACCCCTCGGTGCCGCTGGTGAACGCGCCGAGGTTTCGGGCGCTGGTGAACAGCGCGTGCACGAGCGAGTTCTGCCCCGTCGTTATCTTGACGAACCACTCGTCGTCCACGACGCACGGCGTCGAAAGCCAGTTATCCGCGTCGATGAACTCGACGCGAACTTCGTCGCGGTCGTACCGCTCCGCAATCTCCCGAATGACCGCCTCGATGCGCGGCCACTCTATCGTGCCACGAACCAGTCGCCGAATACCCATCGGAGGTTGGTTAGTCCCCCCCATTGATAAAGTCACTCGCTGTCACGAGACCCCTTCGTTGTGCTTCGGTGGTCTCGTGAGCGAAGCGAATGAGGGCTCGCTACAGCTACGCTGTAGCGGTGTCTTCGGGAACGAAGTGACCGAAGGCTCGCAACAACTCCGTTGTTGCAGTGTCCCCACGAACGGAGTGAGTGGGGGCTCGAAGCAGGTTTCCCTTCTTCGGTGTCTTCAGGAGCGGAGCAACTGAAGGCTCGCCATGTCGAAGACATGGCGGTGTCTTTATAGCCAAACCCGCGCAAAAATTGCGCATGGATTTCAACCTTCCCGGCGAACACAAGATGGTGCGGGACACCGTTCGGGAGTTCTGTGACGAGGAAATCGAACCGATTGCACAGGAGATAGAGACCGAACACCGATTCCCCGCGGAGATTTTCGACGAACTCGCCGCGCTCGACATGATGGGCGTTCCCGTCAGCGAGGAGTACGGCGGACTGGGCGGCGACCAGTTGATGTACGCCCTCGTCGCGGAGGAACTGGGTCGCGTGTCCGGGTCCATCGGCCTCTCGTATGCTGCGCACATCTCGCTGGCGTCGAAACCCATCGAGATGTTCGGCACCGAAGAACAGAAAGAGAGGTGGCTGACGCCGCTCGCGGAGGGCGAGTACCTCGGCTCGTGGGCGCTCACCGAACCCGGCTCCGGTTCCGACGCCAGCGACATGGACACCACCGCGGAGAAAGACGGCAACGAGTGGGTCATCAACGGCACGAAGCAGTTCATCACGAACGCCAACGTCGCGGGAAGCGTCCTCGTGAAGGCCGTCACGGACCGCGACGCGGGCTACGGCGGCATCTCGACGTTCATCGTGGACCCCGAAGAGGACGACGGCTTCGAGGTCACGACCGTCTGGGACAAGATGGGACTGAACGCCTCGCCCACCTGTGAAATCCAGTTCACCGACTGCCGCGTTCCCGAGGACCGACTGCTCGGCGAGGAGGGCGACGGCTGGGAGCAGACGAAGAAGACCCTCGACGGCGGCCGAATCAGCATCGCCGCGCTCTCGACCGGCATCGCGCAAGGTGCCTACGAGGCGGCCCACGAGTACAGTCAGGAGCGCGAGCAGTTCGGCAAGCCCATCTCGAAGTTCGACGCCATCCGCAACAAAATCGTGGACATGGACCGCAAAATCGAGCGCTCGCGCCTGCTGACCCACAAAGCGGCGTGCAAGTACGACGAAGGCCACTCCGTCTCCCACGAGAGCGCGCTGGCGAAACTCGACGCCAGCGAGTCCGCGCGGAAGGTCTCAGAAGACGCCGTACAGGTTCTCGGCGGCTACGGCTACACCGAGGATTTCGCCCCGCAGCGGTTCCTCCGCGACGCAAAGCTGATGGAAATCGGCGAAGGGACGAGCGAGATTCAGCACCTCGTTATCGGGCGCGAACTGGGACTGTAAGTCGGAGAACGGAAGCATCCGTCGAAGTCTGTTTTATCGCTCGTGGGAAGCTTTTATCCACCATCAGAATCTCACCTCGTCACTCGTTAGAATTCCCCCTCGTCAGAATTATCACGAATCACGAAATTCCGAAGGGTGAGCTGACAGTGTAGTTCCGAGTAGCAGAAGGAAAGTCAGTACGACGGACTCTCTTCGCGCTCCCCGTCGCGTTTGTTCACCACGCGGGCGAAGATGAACAGCGCGTCCGACAGACGGTTCAGGTAGGTGACGGCGGCGTCGTTGATGTCCTGCTCGCTCGCCAGCGCGACGGCCCGGCGCTCGGCGCGGCGACAGACGGCGCGGGCGTGGTGGAGGTTCGCCCCGGATTCGCCCCCGCCGGGGAGGATGAACGAGGTGAGCGGGTCCAGTTCTTCGTCGTAGCCGTCCATCCACGATTCGAGGAGATCGGCGTGCTCGCTTTTCACCTGTGGGTCGTCCTCGTCGGGGTCCGGGTTGGCGAAGTCGGCCTGCACGATGTGGAGGTGATTCTGGATTTTGCGGAGGTGGTCGTCCACGTCGTCGTGGCCCGTCGGTCGGCAGCGACCGACGAGGGCGTTCAGTTCGTCCACCGTGCCGTAGGCTTCGATTCGCGGGTCGGCTTTCGAGACGCGGGACATGTCTTGCAGGTCCGTTTGGCCCGCATCGCCGCGTCCGGTGTATATTTTCATGCGAGCGACTGCTCCACGTACTGGACGATTTTGTCGCTTTCGGCCATCGTAACGCCCGAGTCCACGTTCACGAGGACGGGAACGGCGCGCTGACCGCTGACGCGTTTTACCTCGTTTCGATCCGAGTGGAGCGGCTCGACCCACTCGGTTTCGTACGCGATGTCGGCGTCGTCGAGCGCGTCGTGAACCTTCTCACAGAACGGACAGCCGTCGAGCGAGTACAGGGTTATCGAACTCATACTCGAGCAATGGAACGCGAGCGTAAAGTAAGCTATCGTCGTGGAGTAGACTACCGTTGCAGAGTGGACTATCGTTGCGGAGTGGACTATTGTCTGTAAGAGTGGCGGATACCTCTTTGCCCATCCGTCTCGTATGTCCGTCGATGGTGGGGAACGACGTCGAGGAGTTCGACTCCCATCGGAGTCGGCCACGGACCGAACAAAGCTATGGCATTCCCGACGAGGAGGCGGGGATGCTCTCGTGGACGTTCGTGCGCGAGCAGATGGCGAACGACGAGTACTACTGGATTTGCACGAATCGACCGGACGGCCACCCTCACGCCCGCCCAGTGTGGGGCGTCTGGGTCGATGACACCGTTCATTGCGGCGGCGGAGAACGGACGCGCTGGGTTCGAAATCTCCAGCTAGATTCCAGAATCGTCGTCCATCGGGAGAGTGGTGAAGCAGTCGTCATCATCGAAGGCACCGCGGAGCGCGTCACTGATACGGACCTCGAAGACAGACTCGATTCGGCGTATCAAGGAAAGTACGGGATTCACCACGGAGCGCCGTTCTTCACGGTGCAACTGGAGACCGTCTTCGCGTGGAGCGACTACCCGAACGACGCCACGAAGTGGCAGTTCGGATAGTTCCGGGAACAGTCGTGAGTTCGGAGGCCGTCATATTTCTAGAGATGATTGTGAAATGGAAGGGGGAATATCGAGGTGAGTTGTCGAGAGAAGTTGTTGATTTCAGAGATGGTCGTCCGACACCCCACGTTGCCGCTGTAAGAGGGCGGTAGATGGGGTGTGTGGTGTGAATCGTGGAGAATCGTCGTGAAATATCGATTCGAATGTCGGACGAATGGATATAAGATTGATGGATGGAGTACTGATGAAATAGTAACGATGACAACCAGTTGTGACCGGGAGGATGATGTGACGGTGACGATGGGGATGATGCGACGATGGTGTGACGTCGGTAGGACGGCGGCACCGATGAACGGTGACGAGACTAATGAGCACAGTTCGATGAGCACAGTTCGACAAACACCGTACTGCTCGATGGACGCAATTCCTGCTACAGTGAGAACAATAGAACTAAATAACCAATCTCCTAACTTCACCGCAGAAGAGTCGCAAACAATAGGTAGCGACTCGGTCGCGTTCTTACTCCAGCGGAAATCCCACATCACTCAGAGCGAATGGCTGTGAGACTCGGAACGAGAGAACGAGGTTTTTCGCCCTTTTAATCACTCTACTTCTCCGTTTTTCGTTTATCGGCGCACGAACACACCCCTCCTTCCCGTCCACCCCACACCACCCCAACTTACAGCGGCAACACGGGGTGTCTCAGTGACAATCCAAATCCACACATATTTAAACAAAGCCGGACTTTACAACGGCAATGCGGTGTCCTCTCGTCGCTTGTGGACGGCCGTTACAGCGGCAATTCGGTGTCGTTACAACGGCAACGAGGGGTTGGGAATAAGCCATAGAACCGTTCTACTGTTGGTATACTAAATTTACAGCGGCAATGAGGGGGTACGTTTATATAATCTCTCCCGACATACGATTCTATAGATGTCCGAGTCAGTGGACTATTTCGGAGACGATACGGCAATCTTCAACGACAAGGAGCTTCTGCAAGTCTCACACCTCCCCGACGGCGACCGAATCATCGGCCGTGAAGACGAACTGCGACGGCTCGGTACCGCGCTCCGTCCCGCGCTGAACGGGAACACCCCCAACAACATCTTTCTCTACGGGAAGACCGGCACCGGAAAATCCCTCTGCACGAAGTTCATCAGCCGCCAGATGATGCAACGCGCCGGTCGAAACGACGTCAACGCGGGCTTCGCCTACATCGACTGCCTGCAGGATTCGACCGAGACGCAAGTCGTCCAATCCATCGCCGCGCAACTCAACGACGAGGAACGGAGCGGGACGACCATTCCCGAGCAGGGAATCAGCACCTCGATGTACTACAACCGACTGTGGACCGTCCTCGAAAGCATGTACGACGTCGCCATCATCATCCTCGACGAGGTGGACAAACTCGAAGGAATCGGCGACAAGAGCGGCGACACCGCCGGGGACAACCTCCTGATGAACCTCTCGCGCGCGAACGAGGCCGGGAAGATAGACGACTGTAACCTCGGCGTCATCGGCATCTCGAACAAGATACGGTACAAGGACGAACTGAACGAGCGCGTGAAAAGCAGCCTCTGTGAACGCGATTACGTCTTTCCGCCGTACGACGCCACGCAACTCCGAGAAATCCTCGAATCGCGGCGCGACGCCTTCGTCGATGGCGTCCTCGAAACCGACGTAATTCCGAAGGTCGCCGCGCTGGCGGCACGAGAACACGGCGACGCCCGCAAAGCGATAGACGTACTCCGGTTCGCTGGCGAAGTCGCGGAAGAGGAACGCGAATCGGTGGTCCGGGACGAACACGTCGACGTCGCACAGGACCGCGAAGGAGCGAACCGCATCTCGGAACTCATCTCCAAGCAGCCACCGCACGCGCGCTACGTGCTGCTCGCGCTCGCCTCGCGGGTCCAACAGTCGAACGAGGAGGACCCCGAGATTCCGAACAAAGTCGTCCAGCACTCCTACCGCCAAATCTGTGAACAGATGGACTCCGAACCCCTGAAGGAACGACGCGTCAGGGATTTGCTTACCGAGTTGGAGTTCCTCGACCTCATCAAACAGGACCAGCGAGGGCGCGGGAGGGGAAAGGGCAAACACACGGTAAACAGCCTGTACGACGAGCCAAAACTGGTCATTCAGGCGTGTCAGAACGATTTTTGAGGCGCAAGCGCGCCCGATGACTCATCGGAACGAACGACGACATTCGGCGGACGATCAATGATACTCCGGTCGATGACATCCCGGATTTGGCCGATGCTTCGATCGCTCGTATCGAACGCCGCGTCACGACCGAATACGCGTGGAACACCGGTACGTGAGGCATGCGTGAGGCGAGAATACAGCGTCCGGCCGTGTCCGTCCCCAACTAATTCTGTATCGTGGTATCCAGTTTATTTCTCGTGAGCGTACCGGATACCCAGCCACGGTTTGATACCGTCTCGCGTCGAACGGCTATCATGACCCGCGCCCAGGAGTTAGTCGAGTACCTCGCGGGGGTCGACTCGCTCGCGGTCGTCTGCCACGACAACCCCGACCCGGACTGCATCGCCAGTGCGCTCGCGCTCTCGGTCATCGCCGAGTCGGGCGGTGTCGACACCGTAGAACTCTTCTACGGGGGTGCGATTTCCCACCAGCAGAACCGGGCGTTCGTCAACCTGCTTCACGTCGAGTTGGACCACCTCGATACGTTCGACCCCGAGGAGTTCGACCGCGTTGCCTTCGTCGACCACTCGACACCGGCGGGACATACGGAACTCGACTCGGTGAAACCCGATATCGTCATCGACCATCACTCCACGGAGAACCCGACAGCCGAGTTCGTCGACGTGCGCAAGGATTACGGCGCGACCGCGACCATCCTCATCGAGTATTTGCGCGATCTCGACATCGGAGTCAATGTTCAACTCGGGTCGGCGCTGTTGTTCGCCCTCCATCGGGAACGGATCGACTTCATTCGTAATCCGACGCCCCACGAGTACGAGGCCGCACTCTACGTCTGTCGGGATGCGGACCTCGACCTGCTCGAAGAGCTGTACGGTGCGGCGTTTTCCCCGGCGACGGTCGACGCGATCGGCGAGGCGATTCGCAATCGCGTCCAACGAGGGGCGACGCTCGCCACTTCGGCCGGGCGAACGAGCGAGCGCGACGCGCTCGCTCAAGCCGCGGACTACCTCCTCAACGTCGAAGGAGTGGATACGGTGCTCGTGTTCGGCGTCGTCAACGGGTCCGTGGAGATGAGTGCGCGGTCCATCGACCCCCGGGTTCACGCGGGCAACGTCCTCCAGCAGGCGTTCGGCGACGTCGGAAGCGCGGGTGGCCACGCAGACATGGCCGGGGCACAGATTCCGCTCGGCCTGTTCGCCGATTCGGATGCCGACGACGAGAAGCTCGTCCAGTTCACGTCCCGGCGCGTGTTACACCGGTTTTTCGACGCCCTGCATCTCGAGCGCGGGGAGGACTAGCCGGGTGAAACCAGTATCTTCAACTTCGTCAGTCACGGAGAGGCACGTATGAGCCTCGAAATGCAGCACGACTGCCCGGAGTGCGGAAGCGAACAGACGTTCTGGCGGAGCGCGAGCACGAACCTCCACCTCGGCGAGAAGACGAAGTGGCGCTGCTCGGAATGTGATTTCGGACTCGTCCGCATCGACGGCGACATCGACTCCGCGTCGGCATAATTCGGCCCGAATCTCGATTTTCGTAGCGACTTCGCTCCGTTCAGTGGCGACTCTCCTCATCGGCCAGAAGGGGAATTTCCTCTCGGTCGAAGGGGAAGTTCCTCATCGGGAGAAGGGAAATCCAACTTTCACACGCGGCGGTGGCTCACGCTGATGACCAACCCCTCCACTTTGCGATGGCATCCATCCCAACGAAGCCCCGCTCTCCAGCTTAACGACAGCTCACCGCTGAACGACGGTGTTTCACGTCGGCCGGGTCGTCCATGGCCGTCGGCGTTCCGTACCAGTCGGCCGTCTCGACGGTGAACTCGCGGGCGCGGAGCGCCTCGGCTATCGACTCGTCGGGGACGTCAAGCAGGGTGTGCTGGTCGAAGAACCACTCGTCGTCGAGGAAGACGAGCGCGTCCATCCGAACGTGGTCGGCATCGACTCGGTGATACTGGAACAGTCGTGCGCACGACCCCTCGTCGCTCGAAAGGAGTTGAAAGCCGGGCGCACCGAGTTCGTGGAAATCACCGGTGTCGACCACGAGGAGGCCGTCGGCGGCGACGAGTTCAGTCAACGTCGCCAGCGCGGACGGGAGGGTATCGAGTTCCAGATAGTCGACGACAGTGTACGGAACCCACACCAAATCGAACGTCCGGTCGAGTTCGATGTCGGGGAGCGCACCCACGCGAAAGGTCGCCGACGATTTCTCGCGTGCACGGTCGAGCATCGCCGGGTTCGGGTCGATACCAAGCACGTCGAAGCCGGACCGCTGGAGCAGTCGGCTGTGATTGCCGGTGCCACAGCCGACGACGAGTGCCGAACCGCCGTCGTTTCCGTGCTCCCGGAAGCGGTCGAGGACGAACTCGACTTCACCCTCGTAGTCCTTGTGTTGGTAGAGAATATCGTAAGCGCGCGGGTTTCGGTAGAGTGCTTGGTCCATCCGTTACATTTGGAATTCTCTCCTCGGCTGGTATGGTTTTACATCCGACAGATTCGGCTGCACGAGAAACGATTTGCTACCGTTCACAGACCATGGACGCGTTGTACTGTCCAACCTGCCTTCCGTCGTCGTAGAGCTCGACCTGCAATTGTCCGGCAAGCGGTGCGGTTCCCACGGATCGCCCGAAGCCACTCACATTCTCCCCGTCCAATACCGACGACCGGGCTTCGAACAGTCGGCTACTGTCCAGCGTCACGTCGAGTTTCGAGACGTTCGCGGTCGCATTCCACTGCGTCATGACGATGACCTCCCTGTCGTCCCGGTGCATCGTCGGTCGAACGGCGACGATGCTACCGTCCTTCGTTTCGTTCGTGACGGTACAGGTTTTCGTTGGGAGTGTCGTCGTGGAAGTAGTACGGTTCGAAACCACGGTGTCGACCGTCGTTCGACTGGTCGGAGCGTGAGTCGTCGAAGACGGGTCGGTGGCCATGCCGTTACAGCCAGCGAGAAGCAAGAGGAGGACGAGACAAAACGGTTTCAGGATTTCGTTCACCTCTCAACCGAGGTGGAAACGAACGATACCCGTTGTGATACGTGACGACGCCGGACCGACTCGTGATACGAAGCGAGTCGAGGGAATTAGTCGTCCAGCGAGTGCCAGGAGAGGCGAAGGTTCCGCGCGGCGCTCGCTTGGTCGATGCGCTTCGCGGTCGTCTTTTGCGGTGCGGCTTCGAGCGTCTCGTCGTCCTCCGCGATGACAGCGTTGAACGCGTCCGCGAGTTCGTCCAGCGTCTCGCGGTTTTCTATCTCCGTCGGTTCGGTCATCAGGGCCTCGGAGACGATTTCGGGCCACTTCGTCGTTGGCGGGTGGACGCCGTAGTCGAGCATCCGTTTCGCCACGTCGGCGGCGTCTTGGTCGCCCGCGCTGGCGACGAACTCGTGGTGGAAGGGGGAGAACGGCACGTCGTACTCTATCTGCGAGGCGAGGTAGTTCGCGTTGAGAACTGCCTTCGCGCTGGCGTCCGAGAGGCCTTCGTCGCCGAGGCGGGCGATGTAGGCGTAGGTCTTGATCAACACGAGCCAGTTGCCCGTGAAGCCGTGGACCTTCCCGATGGTTCGCTCAGGGTCGAACCGCTCGTACGTTCCGTTCATCTTCTTGACCCGCGGTGCGGGCAGGAACTCTGCCAGCTTTTCGCGGACGCCGATGGGCCCGGCACCGGGGCCGCCGCCGCCGTGCGGCGTGGCGAACGTCTTGTGGACGTTGTAGTGCATGATGTCGAAGCCCATGTCGCCGGGGCGGGCGCGTCCGAGCAGGGCGTTCAGGTTCGCCCCGTCGTAGTAGAGCAGGCCGCCCGCTTCGTGAACGATTTCGGCGATTCGTTCGATGTCGCGCTCGAACAACCCGAGCGTGTTGGGGTTCGTGAGCATGAACAGCGCGGTGCTGTCACCGACGGCGGCTTCCAAGGCTTCGATATCGACGCGGCCGTCGTCCGCGCTCGGGAGTTCAACCACGTCGTACCCGCCGAGCGCCGCGCTCGCGGGATTGGTTCCGTGGGCGCTGTCCGGGACGATGATTTCCGTCCGCTGGTCGCCCTCACCGTTCGCCTCGTGGAAGGCTTTCGCCACGAGGATGCCGGTGAACTCGCCCGCCGCGCCAGCCGGGGGTTGGAGGCTGACCGCATCCATCCCGCCGATTCGGGCGAGGTAGTCCTGCAATCCGTAGAGGAGTTCGAGGGTGCCCTGCACGCTCCCCTCGGAGCGGTCGGGGTGGACGCTCGCGCCGGGGAGCGTCGCCACGTCCTCGGTGAACTTCGGGTTGTACTTCATCGTACAGGAACCGAGCGGGTACGGTCCGCTGTCGATGCCGTAGTTCATCTGGCTCAACCGGGTGTAGTGGCGCGCCAGTTCGGGTTCGGACAGTTCGGGCAGGTCGAGACTGTCGCGGGTCAACTCGTCGGGGAGAGAGGACTCGATTTCGACCTCGGCTCCGTCCTTCTCGGAGAGGAGGGGCTCGTACAGGTCGTCCTCGTCGTGTTCCCACTTCGCTTGTGTATAGTTCATCAGATGGCCACCTCCGTAAACAGCGTGACGAACTCATCGACGGCGTGTTCGTTCACGTCGGTCACGCAAACCTGTACCTCGTGTTCGCCGACTTCGTGCACCGCGAAGCCGCGTTCCTCCAGATCCGCGACGATGGGCGGTGCGGGTTGGTCGGTGTGGGCGACGAATTCGCGGAAGTGGTGTCTGTCGTTGACCGGTGCCTGCACGCCGCTGATGTCGTCCAGTCGCTGGGCGAGGTCGTCGGCCATCGTGACGCACTTTTCGGCCAGTTCGACCAACCCGGACGCGCCGAGATACGCGATGTGGATGGCGGTTCGGAGGGCGACCCACGCCTGATTCGTACAGATGTTCGAGGTCGCACGCTCCCGGCGGATGTGCTGTTCGCGCGTCTGGAGCGTGAGCGTGAAAGCCCGGTTGCCGTCGCCGTCTTCGCTGACGCCGACGAGTCGGCCCGGAACCTGTCGGACGAACTCCTCGCGCGTGGCGAACAGTCCGAGGCCCATTCCGTAACTCGTCGGGAGGCCGAGCGCGGCCGCGTCGCCGACGACGATATCGGCGCCCACCGCGGCGGGTTCCTGCAGCAGCGCCAGCGCCACGGGGTCGGTGCCGAGGCAGAACAGCGCGTCGTTATCGTGTGCGAGGTCGCCGATTTCGGCGAGGTTCTCCTCGATGGTCCCCCGAGTCGTCGGGTTTTCGGCGTAGACGAGGACGGTCTCCTCGTCGATGGTCTCGGCGAGGGAGTCGATATCGGCGTTCGCGTCGTCCGTCGCGTACTCGTCCACGACGAGGCCCGGTCCGTCGGTGTAGTTTTCGAGGACGCTCCGGCGTTCGGGGAGGATAGAATCGGGGACGAGGACGCGGTTACCGCTGGTCTGCCGGACGCGCGCGGCGAGCAGCGCCGACTCGGCCAACGCGGTCGCGTGGTCGTACATCGAAGCGTTGGCGATTTCGAGGCCGGTCAACTCGACCAGCATCGACTGATATTCGAACAGCGCCTGCAGGAATCCCTGCGTGACTTCGGGTTGATACTGCGTGTACGAGGTTAGAAACTCCGAGCGGTCCGCCAAGTGGTCCACCAGCGAGGGGACGTAGTGGCTGTAATGGCCGCGACCCAGGAACTCCGTCAGGGTTCGGTTCTCGCCGAGCGTTCGCTGTAACTCTCGGCGGGTCGCCTGTTCGGTGCGCTTTTCGATGCCGAACTCGCCGTCGAAGCGAACCGGTTCGGGGATGTCGAAGAGGTCCTCGACGCTCTCGACGCCGACCGCATCGAGCATCGCCGCCGTCTCCTCGGCCGTGTGCGGTGCGTACGGGCTTCCCGTACTCGCCTTGCCTCCGGTCATTGCCTTCGGCTAGGGAGCGCACCCTTTTAATATGGGAGGAAAGCGTTCGCGCGAGTTGCACATTCGTGTACATATTTGTAGCGTCGCCGCGACGAGAGGCGGAAAAATATGCACGGAAACGCAAACTACTTGATATCCTTCCCGGTTAGTTATTCGGGTTCCGCCGACGGCGGTCGCCCCGATTCTCCGTCGACGGTCGCCCGAATTACCGTCGGCGGTCGCTCCGCTCTCGTCGTGAGGTAGTGCAGAAGAAAAACATCGAAACGGCTGCCGCCGAAACGCTACTCGATCTGCTCGCGGTACTCGTCCGCGGAGAGCAGGTCGTCCAGTTCGCTCTCGTCGTCGAGTTCGACTTCGAGCATCCATCCGTCGCCGAACGGGTCGTCGTTGACGAGTTCCGGCGTATTCTCCAACTCGTCGTTGACGGCCGTGACGGTGCCCGAGACGGGCGAGTAGAGGTCGGAAACCGCTTTGATGCTCTCGACGACGCCGAGGTTGCCTTCCTGTTCGAGTTCGTCGCCCTCCGATGGGAGTTCGACGAACACCACGTCGCCCAGTTCGTCCTGCGCGAAGTCGGTGATGCCGATTTTTCCGATTCCGTCGTTCACTGCCACCCATTCGTGCGATTCAAGATAGTTCCGGTCTTCTGGTACTTCGAAGCTCATTGTTTGTCTTTCAGAAACGGTGTGCTCTCAATCTTTGCCTTTTTCGACTGCCCGCGCACCATCACGCGGATGACGGTTCCGGGGTCGGCGTAGTCCGTCGGAACGTACCCCAGTCCGATGGGTTCGCTAATCGTCGGACTCATGGTCCCGCTCGTGACCGTCCCGATGATGGTGTCTTCGGTGCTCGTGATGTCGTAACCGTGTCGGGGGACGCCCCTGTCCACGAGTCGGAAACCGACGAACGTCTCCTCGACGCCCTCCTCTTTCACACGTTCGAGCGCATCACGGCCCACGAATTCGGTATCGAGTTTCACCGTGAAACCGACTTTGGCCTCGTAGGGGTTCCGCGGGTCGTCCTCGTGGTCGAAATCCTGTCCCGACAGGAGATAGCCCATCTCGGTCCGAAGGGTGTCGCGCGCGCCGAGTCCACAGGGCTGGCAGTCGAACGCGTCCCAAACGGTTTCCGCCTCGTCCGACGGCAGGATGAGTTCGAATCCGTCTTCACCCGTGTAACCGGTGCGGGCGACCCAACACCGAACGCCCGCGACGCTCGCGTACATCGCTTCGAACCTCGAGAGGTCGGCGACCGACTCGTCCGCGGCCTCGTTCACGGCGTCGGCGGCGTCCGGGCCTTGGACCGCGTACATCGCGTAGTCGTCCGTCGCATTGCGGATTTCCGCGTCCATATCCCACTCGCTACGGAATCGCTTCCAGCGGTCGTGCATCATCTCGTCGTGACCGGCGTTCGGGATGAACAGGAACTCCGCGTCGTCGTCCTCCGGAAGTCGGTAGACAACGGTGTCGTCGATGATGACGCCGTCCTCGTCGGTGATCATCGCGTACTGGGAGTCGCCGGGAGACAATTGGGTCACGTCGTTCGTCGTCAGTCGTTGCATGAGGCGCTCGGCATCGGGTCCGCTGACCTCTATTTCCCCCATGTGGGAGACGTCGAAGATGCCGACGGAGTGCCGGACGCTCTCGTGTTCTTGCTTTATCGAATCGAACTCGACGGGCATATCCCAGCCGCCGAACTCGGTGAACGTCGCGCCCCGCTCGTCGTGTCGGTCGCGCAACGGCGGTTTCCGAAGGGGCATACCCGAACCCTCGAAGCGTAGTAAGTAATGCTTTGTTTTCTCCCCCGCGCCTGCCGGAGGCGATTCAGGACCGCACTCGGTGACGTTCTCACGCCGGTTCGACGACGATTTGACCGTCCCGCTTCTTGAAGACGAGTCGGTCGCCTTCCTTTACCTCCTCGCCCGCTTCCTCGAACTCCTCTCGAACGGCCTTGATGAGGCTGATTCGCCAACGTTGCGTCACGGTCGTCGTCCCGAGTATCTGTTCGGACGTCATCTACTCCCCCCAAAGCAATCGGTACCGTTATGGATTCTTAGCTATTTCGACTATATAGTCATATATGACGATAATGACACAAGAGCGAATCCGCGAGATACACGAGCGGGACGCGAAGAGTATCCTCGTCCGGGGATGGGAATCACCGCTCGAACCGCCCGATACCGTCGTGACGTTCGATGCCGGATTCGTCGCAACGTATCGCGGCGACTGTCCGTATCTCCCGCTCTACGTCACAACGCCCACCACGGACGGTCGAACGAGACAGCGATTCGGCACGCGAACCCTGCTGGATGCCATCGACTACGTAGCGGAGGTGCTCCGTGACGACGGGTTCGACGGTCTCTGGCTTCGACAGCATCCACATCTCGTGGATTGCTTGCACGCGGTTCGCGTCGGCGCGCTTGAGAGACGGCTAGCCGACATCGCCGCGGATACGGGGACGACACTGGTGACGTGGACGGACGCGACGACGACCGCCAACGATGCGGTTTACGACGACACCGTTGAGTCCTGAAGCCGGGCGAACAGTTTCGACGGGTCGCCATCGACGTCGGTGCTCTCACACGCAGGGCACTGGAGACAAAACGACCAGTCGAGCGGCGTCGTCTCCGCGTCCGAGACACGGGTGGCGAGGTCGAGAAGCAACACGAACGAATCGGAGTGACCATAGTTCTGGCAATTCATGGGTAGCGAGCCGACTGGTGGATTCACGTTGTCGGCCAGCCAGAAGTGGTCCCGTTTCGCTACTTGAACGTTCGGGTCGAGAGGGGACGTCGGTATTCGATTTCGTCGGGCTAGTCGTCGCTGGGGGAGAAATCGAGGCCGTACTCGGCGGCGCGGGCGCGCCAGAACTCCTCGTAGGCCTCGTTCTCGGGGTCGTCGCGGACGGTGCTCCGACCGGTGTCAACGCGGTCGAGTTTGAGGTCCACCTCTTCGAGGAGTCGTTCGCCGATGTCGTCGCTGATGACGCCCGAGTGGGTGGCGTCCATGATGGCGCTCTTTTCTTGTTTGAGGACGCGGCGTTCGCCGACCAGGAGTTCCTCGCGTCGGAGTTCGGGGTTCTCCCGAAGCAGGCGGGAGATGGCCGTGTTCAGGTCTTCCTTTTCGTGTCTGTACTCGCCGCGGAAGTCCTCGTACACGTCCGTGGGAAGGTCGCCGCGGTTGTGGAGGCGTTCGGCGGCGTCGAGCGCTGAATCGACGGCACGAGCGCGCCCGAGGAGGAGTTCGTACAGTTCCTCGGTTTCGGTTCGCGTGACGATATCGAGGTGGTCGAGGAGGTTGCTCATCGTCAGCCCTTGGACGACGAGGCTGAACGCCGCGACGCCGAACACCATCGACCGGAGTTCCGAGATGTTCGGGAAGTCGCCCGGAAGTCCGAGCACCAGCGCGATGGGAATGGAGGCGTGCAGACCGCCCCAGACCATCACGTGCTGGTAAGAGAACGGGATGTCGCGCCGACTGAACCGGTTGACGGCGGCGGTGAACGGGTAGACTGTGAGCGCGCGGACGAAAATGGCGAGGACGATGGCGATGGCGATGAGTTGCCAGTTGTCCACCATCTGGTGGATAGGCGTCTTCGCACCGATGAGCACGAAGATGAGCGTGTTGACGAGGAACGCGGCAGTGTCCCACGTGTTGAACACCGAAATTTTCGTCTGGGGGCTCATGGCGTACTCCGCGCCGCGGTTGCCGATGAGCAGTCCCGCGGTGACGGTTGCGATGACGCCGCTGACGTGGAAGTAGTGTTCCGCGAGGAGGAAACTGCCGTAGGCGAGGATGAGCGTGAGGACGATTTCGGTCATGTGCTCGTCCAGATTGACCATGACGCGGTAGATGAGGTACCCCGCGGCGAGGCCGACGAGGAGCCCACCGAGACTGGCGACGATGATTTCCAGACCCGTCTCGGCGATGACCTCCGTCGAGATGAGTTCCGAGAGGTCCGTGTTCGGGGGCGTCTGGCTGATCAACGCGAACAGCGCGGAGAAGACGACGACGCCCACGCCGTCGTTGAGGAGGCTCTCTCCTTCGACCAACACCGACAGTCGTTCGGGCGCGCCGAGTTCTTCGAAGAGCGCGAGCACCGATACGGGGTCGGTCGGGAGTATCATCGCGGCGAACAGCGTGGCGAGTAAGAGCGGATAGCCGAACGCGTAGTGGCCCAACACGCCGAGAACCAGAATCGAGACGATGAGTCCGGGGACGGCGAGAACGAGCACCGGGACGAGATTTTCACGAAAGCTGTCGAGGTCGGTCGTCGCCGCGCCTTCGAACAGAAGCGGCGGCAGGAGTACGAGGAGGATGAGGTCGTGTGTCAGCGTGATGTCGATGTTGATACCGAGTATCGAAACGGCGAGTCCGGCGAGGAGGAGGGCGATGGTGTACGGAAACCGTCCGACCTTGGCGACGAAGATACCCACGCTCGCTGCGATGATGAAGACTTCGAGGAGGTTGATGAGTCCGGCGGTGATTCCAGTCGGCGCGACCATGGGCGAGAATTTGTCGTAACAAGGGATAAACCGCGTGGTGTAATCGCGGGGAGAAGTTACATAGGGCTTCGTTCTCACCGGTGGTGAGCGTCGTCACTCGGGGATGACCGTCGATGAACGTCGTCACTCACGGTCCGAGGTGCACACGAGAGAAGGGGACCAATTGAAAGTGGGAATTACTGGTATTCCGTGATGGTCACGGTGTAGCTACCCGACCCGCTGTAGGAGTCGACGTCGATTTGGAGATCCGTCGACGTGTCGGGGCTGTCGATGGTGACCGTTTCCTGACTGTTCGTGGTGGTGGACGAGTAGTCGTAGCTGCTCGGGCTCGCGGCGCTCGTCGTCCCCGTGTTGAGGTAGAGGTCGAAGTCGGCGCTGCTCGGTCCGTCGAGTTCTACGACGATTTGGCTCGGGCTGCTGTACTCCCACGACCACGTGTAGTCGTCGTAGTCGGAGTAATCCGAGAGCGACCCGCTGACCGAATCGGTCGTGGAGTCGCTGCCGCCGCCACCACCACCGCCACCGCCGCTACCGGGCTGGGTAGTGACGGCGTTGTAGGCATCGACGCGGCCGCTGCCCTGTTCGTCCGAGGACAGGCCCATATCGACGGCCGTGTTCTTGAGGTGGCTTCGGAGTTCCGAGTTGGTGAGGTCCCACTGCGAGAGCGTCAGTCCGGCGACACCGGAGACGACGGGCGTCGCCATCGAGGTACCGGAGAGCTTCTCGTAGGAACCGCGCGTCTCGGTGGTCGTCGAGAGGATGTCCACACCGGGCGCGCAGAGTTCGACCTTGCTGCCGTACTGCGAGAAGGAGGCGAGGTTGCCGTTCGAGTCGATGGCCGAGACGGCGAGACACTCGCTGTAGCCCGCCGGGTACGAGACGCTGCCGGAGCCGTCGTTACCCGCTGCACAGGCGATGAAGACGCCGTTGTTGGACGCGTAGGTGACCGCGTTCTTCATCGTGCTCGTGTAGCCACCGCCACCGAGGGACATGTTGATGACGTCGGCACCCTGGTCCGCGGCCCAACGGATGGCGTCCGCAATGTCGGACGTGGAACCGCTGCCGCCCTCGTCGAGGGCGCGGCCGTTGATGAGCGAGGAGTTACCCTGCCCGGCGACGCCGGTACCGTTGTCGATGACACCGGCCGCGATGCCGGAAACGTGGGTCGCGTGGTACTCGTCCTGCGGCACGTCCGGGTACGGGTCGCTGTCACTGTCGGCGAAGTCCTTGCCCGGGTTGGATTTGTAGTTCGCCGCCAGGTCGGGGTGGTCGTACTGTGCGCCGGTGTCGATGACGGCGATGGTGACGTCCGAACTGCCGAGCGTCGTGTCCCACGCGGAGTCGGAGTTGACCATCTGCGGAGCGTACTGCTGGCCGAACTTGGGGTCGTCCGGCGTGAGAAGCGCTTCGTGCGTCGAGTTCTCCTCCGCGTATTTGATTCCTTCGCGCTGCTCGATAGCGTCGATGAAACTCTGTCGCGCGGAGTCGGGCATCGCGCTCGGAAGCTCGACCGCAACGTAGCGAAGGTGTTCGTTCTTGTGGACGACGTTGACGTCCATCGGTGCGTTCTGCATGACGGCCTGCTCGATGTCACCGTGACCCGCCGAAACACCGACCAAGATTTCGTCTTCTTTCGGTCCCGGATTACGACCCGGTGTCGCCGCCGTAACGCCACTCAGGGCCGCTGCAGCACCGACCGCACCAGTTGCTTTGAGGAATGTTCGTCTGTCAAACCGCGATGTGTTGTCGTCTGCCATACGGCAGGTTAACGAAGTCCTCACACATATTTAAATTTTATTCATTTAGGATGCTGAAATCTGCACCCCCAGACTAATAAATGAATACAAAATTCAGATGAACTAATAAATAGTAACGATTCATACAACATAGGAATACCAACAAAACCCCAGAAACGGAGTGAACGACGAACGAATCGCCACCGCTATGTCCCGCTATCGTTTAGCTCGGAGCATGAGCGGCGGCTTGCGGTCTCTCCACGAGGAAGACGACGACGCACACGACCGAACCGTGGCCCTTTTCGTCGACGGTCCGAACGTGCTCCGGGACGACTTCGATGTCGATTTGGACGACGTACGGACCGCCGGACGGCAGCTTGGCCAACTCGCGACGACTCGTCTCTATCTAGACGAGCACGCGACACCGGGACTGATTCAGGCGGCGGAAGCGCGCGGATTCGAAGTCGTCATCACGAGCGGCGACGTCGATGTGAAACTCGCCATCGACGCGACCGAACTCGCGCTCGACGAGCGCGTTGACGTCCTCGCCATCGCGTCCAGAGACACGGATTTCAAACCCGTTCTCGAAAAGGCGGCGCGAAACGGCGTGCGCACGGTCGCAATCGCGCCCGGCGAGTACGGACGGTCCGACGCCCTCCAGAACGCGGCCCACGAGGCGTTCGTCATCGAAGACGAGGAAACGAACGCGGGCGAATGACGAACCGAGCGCGGCGGCGAACCACGGGCGTTTTTTCCGTGGAACCCAAGGAGGACGTATGAACGACCTCGGGACGCCGGTACTCGACGACCACCTTCATCTGGACCCCGACCACGGACGCGGCCTCGAAGCGGTCAAAGACTTCGCGCGGAGCGGCGGCACGCACCTGCTCGTCGTCAACAAACCGTCGTGGCTGCTCGGCGTCGAAGCCGAATCGGGCGACGATTTCCGAACCGTCTTCGACACGACGGTCGACGTCGTGGAGCGCGCGAACGACATCCTTCGCGGGCGTGCGTGGCCCGTCCTCGGCGTTCATCCGGGATTGGTCTCGAGGCTCGTGGACGACCGTGATTTCTCTCCCGCGGGTGCGCGCGACCTGATGCAGGCCGGACTCGAAGTCGCGGCCGAATACGTCGCGGACGGGAAGGCAGTCGCCCTGAAATCGGGGCGGCCGCACTACGACGTGACCGACGAGGTGTGGTCGGCCTCGAACGCCGTCCTCCGGCGCGCGCTGGAACTCGGTGCCGAGACGGGGGGTGCCGTCCAACTGCACACCGAGGCGACGGACGACCTGACGGAGGTGGAGGAGTGGGCGGAATCGGTCGGATTGCCGTCGGAACGCGTCGTCAAACACTACGCGGGCGGCGAACTGGCGGGCGTAACGCCGAGCGTGATGAGCGACAAGGACCGCCTCGAACGCGCCGTCGAGCGCGGTGAGCCGTTCCTGATGGAGACGGACTTCATCGACGACCCCGACCGCCCCGGCGCGGTGATGGGACCCAAGACGGTGCCGCGTCGCGTCTCGTGGATGCAAGAGCAGGGATACGACGAGGCGATACGAACCGCGCACGTCTCGACGCCAGAACTCGTGTACGGGCTGGACACCGAAGCGACGCTCTCGAACTGAGATTCCCCGCCGAACGTCTCTTCCGCCGATAATTGTGTCAGAAGGATAGGAGCGAGCGCTTCGCCCCGTTCGGGCCGAGCGGCGGCGTATGAGGGCCACTACCGGCCGCGCCGCCACATTTATTTCAGCTTTTCGGCCGTTTCAACCCCCCACACCCTCCTCAGGCCGCCTCGGAGGATTTATGAATCGTGCTACGCACGGAAGAGGTATGAGCGCTCCTCCAGAGGAGTTCTACTCCGAAGAACGCTGGCAGAACTGGCTGGACAGAATCAGGGACGAGGACATCGATCCCGAAAACGAGGATTCCGCGCGCCTCCTGCTCAACCTGCAGGACGACGTGGCCATCGCCGTCGCCAAAATCGTCACCGCGTACGACGACGAGGACATCGACGAGGAGACGGCCCTCTCGGAACTCACGGACATCCGCGAGACCGTCCTCGGCGAGGTCGATTTCGAGGACGAAGAGAAAGCGATGCTCATCGACGGCGTCCAGACGAGTCTCCTCTGCGTGTTTTACGCCGCAGAGGAGTACGTCGCGCACGGACCCGCCGAGGAGGCACCTGTGGAGGAGTACATCCGCGAAGCCGAAAAAGCCGAATCGGCCGAGGATTTGGACTCGGCGCTCGGTCTCGTCGCGGCGGGTGGAACGCGCATTTTCGCCGGTGACGAACTCGACATATCGGTTATGGAAGAGATGGAGTACGGACTCGTTACGGAGTGGGCAAACGGCCTGGACAGCATTCAGAGTGCGATGAGCGACCCGGAACTCGTCGAGGAAGACGACGAGTAATCGAGTAACAGGTTTTTTATCCTTTTCCCGTATCTGTCCCATCCATGACGTTCCGGTCTGACGACCGTGGCGTGACGGTACAGGTTGGAACGATTCTCCTGTTCGCCACGCTCGTCGTCGCCATGTCGCTGTATCAGGCGACTGCCATCCCGAGCCAAAATCAGACGGTCGAGTTCCGACATAACGAGCGGGTGCAGGGCCAGATGCAGGACGTGCGCAACGCCATCGTTCGAACGGGTGCGACCGGAACGGGACAGCCGACATCGGTAACGCTCGGGACGCAGTACCCCGGACACGTTCTCTTCGTCAATCCGCCACCGGCGTCGGGGTCGCTTCGAACCGCGAAACTGGGGTCCACCACCATTGAACACCTCAGCGCCACCGATTCGGAGACGCGCGATTACTTCGACGGCGGGGGGCACTCGTTTTCGACGCGAGCGCTCGTCTACGCGCCGAACTACGACCAGTACGCCAACGCGCCCGACACGGTGTACGAGAACACCGTCGTCTACAACCGGGGTCGGGACGGAAACGCGACGCTGACCGACCAGCAACTCGTCCGCGGGACGCAGATAACGCTCGTCACGGTCAACGGAAGCCTCTCTCGCACCCAGTCCGGCACGGTGAGCCTCGACCCGCACGCGCTCAGTCCATCGACCACGACGACGCGGACGATTTCGGTGCAGTCGGACGGAAACGACCCGGTGATACGGATTCCGACGACGCTCGGCGTGGCGAAATGGACGCGGTTGCTCGCGGACCAGCGATACGTACAGAGCGTCGGGTCGGGGGAGGACGGGACGGTCGCGGTGACGCTCAAGGGGCGAGAGAACGGCGCGAACGTCACCTACGACCTTCGGATGGCCGCGGTCGGCGTCGGGTCGAACACTACGGAAACGAACGCGACCTACATCACCAACGTCAGTCCGAAGACGGAGACGGTCAACGGAACGACGACGCTCGTCGCGGAGGTGCGCGACCGGTACAACAACCCCGTGAGTGGGGTCACGGTAACGTCGAGCGACGGGGGGCGTACCGAGACGACGAACGAACAGGGTCGGGTGCGCTTCGAGTACGAGGCGAGCGAGTCCGGAACGGAAACGGTGACGCTCTCCATCGACGACAACGGCGCGGAGCACGAGCGGGTTTCGTTCCGTATCGAGACGGCGAGCGGCGGCACCGGAAGCGGTGGCGGCGGCACCTACGACGTAGAGTGGGTCGATGCGGCCGGATTGGAGTGCACGCACAACGCGAACGGCTATCCGACGGTGTGTACGCTGGACCGAAGCGCGGCTTCGACGCACACCCTGACGGCGAACGTCACCTACGGCGGCGAACCCGTGACGGACACGACCGTGGATTTCGGCTTGAACCGAACGGGCGTCGTCAGCACGTCTTCGAAGGAAGCGACGACGGGCGACGACGGGCGGGTCCAAGTGTCCATCGACGACAGTTCCACGGGGGACGTGAAACTCCTCGCCGCGAGCGGCGGGGACGCGGATTCGGTCGTCGTTCACGTCGTCCAGTCCGGAGCGATGCCGGAAATCGTCTACAACGGGGACGCGACGGCGACGAGGGGCTACCGGAACAGCGGGCCGAAATCGGGCGTCGTCTTCAGCGTCACGAACGAACGTCCGGAGGGCGCGACGCTCACGGACGTTCACGTCGAACCGCACGATAGCACCATCGACGCGCTGAGCGACCCGTCGTACGGGACGGGTATCTACGAGAGCGAACTGTACGTCAGCGCACAGCGGGACGGCGCGAGCGACATCGGAAACGGCGTGTCGCTCCCGACGACCATCGACATCGACAGCGACGGGCAGAATCTGGCCCCGCCGTTCCGGCAGAACCCGATAATCGGCGGAAACAACGGAACCGCGACGTTCTATCTCTACCAGTTCGAGCGCAACGGCACCCCAGTCGAGATAGCGAACGAACCGGTGGACGTCACGCTGACGTTCGAGAACCACGACCCCGTATCGTTCACGTTGGATGCGAACGACGGTGGAAACGGCGGTGGTGGCGGGGAGCAAACGACGGCGTACCCGGATGCATTCAACGACGGTGACGGAGCGCTGGAATACGGAGAAGACCCCTCGATACCGCCATCGAATCCCGAGGGTGGTCTCGAAGGGTTTGGCAACCTGGATGTCGATTCGAACGATAACCAAGTCGCCGCACTCCGCGAATACTACCGACATCCGGACGGTTTCGAGATGAGCATCGGCGTTTCGGTCTCGGGTATCGAATCGCGGAATCACCACACGCTCGTTCTCGGCGATTACCGGACGAGTGGAGGAGGGAGCCACGAGGTTTCCGTGACACCCGTGGACGAGAACGGTGACCCCCTCGGCGGAAGCTATACGCTGTCCGAGTCGAGCACGACGACACGGAGAATCGACCTCCCGCAAGCGGTCGTCGAGTACGTAAACGACAACGGGACGCTCTATCTGGTCTTCGAAGACCGCAACAGCAATCAGGACGAGCGGCTCCGAATCGACTACCTCTCGGTCGAATCTTCCGACGACTGACTTGGTTTCGACGCCTGTCGATAGTTCTATCGACAAACCCTTATACCATGTTATGCAAGATTGATGCAAGAATGACAGCCGTCGGTATCGACGCCATCGAAATTTGGACGGGCAAGCTGAAACTCGACCTCCCCGAGACGTTCGCACCGGTCAAGGACGAAGACCCGGAGAAGTACACGAAAGGGCTCGGACTGTACGCCAGTTCGTTCCCCGACTCCTACGAGGACATCGTGACGATGGGCGCGAACGCGGCCCATCGACTGATGGAGCGCAAGGGGTTGACGCCGGACGACATCGGCCGCATCGACGTGGCGACCGAGAGCGCGTTCGACAACTCCAAGCCCGTTTCGACGTACATCGCGGGCTGCCTCGAACAGGTGTACGACGGTGACTTCCACCACGCGAACAAGGGCGAGCGCAAGTTCGCCTGCATCGCCGGAACCCAGAGTCTGGACGACGCCTACAACTGGATCAAGGCGGGTCGCAACCGCGGGCGCTCGGCGCTCGTCATCGCGACCGACACCGCGCTGTACGCCCGCGGCGACCCCGGCGAGGCGACGCAGGGTGCGGGTGCCGTGGCGATGCTCATCAGCGAGGATCCGTCCATCGTCGAACTTTCGACCGAACAGGGCTACGGGTCGGCCGACGAGACCGACTTCCTCAAGCCCAACCAGCAGTTCCCCAGCGTGGACGGCAAGCGCTCCATGCAGGTCTACCTCGCTCGCATGCGCGAGGCGCTGGAGGACTTCGAGCGCGCCGGTGGGGAGACCCACCCCGGCGATTACGTCTTCGGCCCGTACCACACGCCGTTCCCGGAATGGTCCGCAAGGCGGGGCTGTTCGCCTTCCGTCACACCATCCGTGACACGGACATCGAGGAGGAACTCGCCGCCGAAATCGGCCGCCAGCCCCGCGAGGACGACTACGACGACCGCGAGGCGTTCGAGGAGGCCATCCGCGGGTACATGGACGACCTCAAGGCGACCGACCAGTATCAGGAGTGGTACGCGAACACCATCGACCCGACGCTCCGCATCTCGCGCGAGGTCGGCAACTGGTACACCGGCTCGGTTCACATCGCCCGCGCCTCGGCGCTCCAGTACGCCGCCGAAAACGACATGGAGATGACGGGCAAGAAACTCCTCGTCGGCTCCTACGGCAGCGGCGCACAGGCCGAAATCCACGCCGAAACCGTCCAAGAGGGCTGGGAAGAGGAACTCGACCAGCTCTCCATCGACGAGCAGATTCGAAACCGTCACGACCTCACCTACGAGGAGTACGAGCAGGTCCACGACCGCCACAACCACGACAAGCGCGTCGAACTCGAAGACTTCACGGAACCCGAAAACGAGTTCGTCTTCGTCGGCCGCGGAGACATGGACGAGCGAACGTACGAATACGTCGAATAAGACGACGATACGCCGGAACGTCGAGTAACCCGACGACACGCGGTTTTGTCCCGCCCTATTTTCCGACGACCTTCCGCCAGCAAACGATTTAACCGCGTCGCACCCGTCCGTGCGACTACACGACACGCGCCCGACGGTGAACCACAAACCGACGCGACCACCATCGAAATGACCGAAACAGAGCCGACACACGCGGCGGACGAACTGCCCGAGACCATCGGAACCGAATCCGAGGACGACGTGGACCCGACGGACGCGTTCGCGGTCCTCGGAAACGAAGTCCGGATGGCCGCGCTCCGCGCCCTGCTGGACGCCGAGGCGGAGGGAGAGGAGACGCTCGCCTTCTCGGAGCTGTTCGAGGCGACGTCCGCGGACAACACGGCGGGCTTTTCCTACCATCTCCGGCAACTGACCGAGCATTTCGTCCGGAAGACGGACGGGGGCTACACCCTCACCTACGCCGGGCGGGAAATCGCGCGGGCGATTCGCGCCGGGACGTACACGGACAGCGTAGATTTCGACCCCATCGCGGTGGACGACCCGTGTCCCTTCTGCGGGGAGGAGCGACTGGCGGCCCACGGCGAGGACAACTACGTCGTCGTCGAGTGCCGGGCGTGCGAGCGGCCGACGCTCACGCTCCCGTTCCCACCCGGTGGGCATCGGGCACACGACCCCGAGGGGCTTCTCCCGGCGTTCGACCGCCACCACCGACACCGCCTCTCGCTGATGGCCGACGGCGTGTGCCCCGAATGCAGCGCACCGGCGAACGCGCGCGTCGGATACCACGACGCCGACGGGGACGGTGACGAACCCGCGGACCGAGCGGAAGGCGTCCGCCGCCCGCAAGCCCGATTCGACTGCGAGCGCTGTGGCTGTCTTCTCCGCTCGCCCGTGACGCTCGCGGTGCTGGAACACCCGGCGGTCATCGCGTTCTACCACCGGCACGGCATCGACGTGCGCGAGCGCCCCGTCTGGAACGTCGGCGACGAGTGGCGGGAACGCGTCGTCTCGGAGGAACCGTGGTGCGTGCGCGTTTCGACGGAGGTCGGCGGCGACGCGCTCGCGCTGTTCGTCGCGGAAAATCTGGAGGTCGTGACGGTGCGGGAATCGACGGGGCAGCAGGCCTCGTAACCGCGTCACGACGGTTCTACGACATCTACTGGCGATTCTACGACGCCTGCTCGTCTAGCAGGTCGAGCGAATCGAGTGTTTCCCGCCGAGCGTCGGCGTCGAGCGCCCGGTACGTGGGTGCGACGGTCGCAACGGAAATCTCCTCGGGCGCGAGCGGACCGTCCTCGGCATCCGCGAGCGCCGACAGGGCGAGTTCGATTCCGGACTGCACCGAGCTTTGCGGGTCGTAGTTCGCTTCGAGGTACTCCCGAACCGTGTCGTCGTTCGCGCCGATGGCGGTCGCCCGCCACTCGTGGGGCGTGCCGGACGGGTCGGTTTCGAAGAGTCGCGGTTTCGGGTCCTCGTCGGTGGTGGTGGGTTCGGCACCGGCTTGCGGGGTCGAGCCGCTCGCTCGTCGTGTCGAACGTGGTTCGACACCGCCCACCAACAGCGCCGCACCGAACGGACGCGCGCCGCCCTGCTGGGTGAACTCCTGTACGTGGTCTGTGACGGCCTTGGTGAATGGTTCGACGCCGATGGGTTCGCCGTAGCGCAGGCGGTCGGTCTGGGCGCGGCGGCGGCCGAAGTCCACGAGTCGGCGGGCGTCGGCGACGTGCCCCGCGCTGACGACGCCGAGGTGGTCGTCTATCTTGTGGAGTTTCTCGATGCCGTCGGCTTCGAGGAGGGGCGAGCGGACGTGTTTTCTCGCGGCCAGAACGACGCCATCGCGGGCGCGGACGCCGACGCTGACGCTCCCGCGACGCACCGCTTCGCGGGCGTACTCGACCTGATACAGGCGGCCGTCGGGCGAGAAGATGTTCGTCCCCCGGTCGTAGGCCTGCTGTTGTCCTCCGTTCATGCCGCCACCTCCGAGAACGCGTCGTAGCCACGGATTTCGACGCCATCCGCGGAGACGGTTGCGACGGTCAGGCCGTTGCCGCTGGCCGTGTCGCGTTCGGTGGCGCTCTCGATGGCGTTGGCCGCGACGCGACGGGCGACGTTCGTCGGAAGGTTCGGTTCGAATTCGCGTTCGAGGACGCCGTAGGCGAGTTGCATCCCGCTGCCGCTGGCGTGATAGTCGGCTTCCATGACGCCGCCCGCCGTGTCGAGGTCGTAGACGTGCGGGCCGGTTCTATCGACGCCGCCGAGGGTCGGCTGGGCACCCCGGTACGGTCCCTCGCGCAGGAGGGTCCCGGCGAGCGTCGAGAGCGCGGCCATGTCGATGGGTTCGCCCCGGCGCGTCTCGTAGAGGGAGGCTTCGGCGCGGAGCGTGCGGATGTACGACTGCAGGTCGCCGACGCCACCGGCCATCGTCAGCGCGGCGGTCGGGTGAACCCCCTGCACCTTTTGGACGGCCTTGTTCGTGACGAAGCGACCGCCGAGGCTGGCCCGGCGGTCCGCGGCGAGGAGCACTCCGTCGTCGGTCGTCAGCGCGACCGTCGTCGTTCCGGTCTTCACTATCGTATCGGACATGGAGAAAGGAAGGGGGTGACGATGGAAAAGTGTTAGCTAAAATATATTTTAGCTCGTGTCGGCCAGCTCCCATTCGAGCATCTCGTTGACGTTGCCGGACAGCGGCCCTTCGACGAGCGTCCGGAACGCCCCTCGTCCCGCGAGCGTTCGGAGGTGGCCGACGAACTCGCGCCACTCGGCGGCGCAGTCGGCGTGGAGGTACCAGCGATTGACGGTCGGACGGTGCTCGGGGGGACGACGGTCGGGCGGCGCGATTCTGACGCAATCGGTCGGATTGTCGATGTTTTCGTCACACCACGGACATATCGACTGGTGCACATCGCTCCCGCCCCGTGATTCCTCTGCGCTCATTATCACACAGAGACACATATGTAATGGTTCAACTCTGGCCTTCACCACGCCATCCTTTATGATGTCACGAACGCATCACAGTCAGAGTGGAGATATGAACCCCGGCTGTCACGGCGCGAGTTCGCGCATGGAATCCAGCATGGTTTCCTTCTCGCAGTCCGTGACGGCGAGCGAAAAGCCGTCCAGTTGGGCCATCTTCGGCGCGTAGTCCCAGAGTTCGTCCCGGTCGATGCCGTGGAGGACGACCGCGTTCGGCGTCGGGGTGACGACGCGCATGGCGACCAGCGGCGATTCCCCGCGCGTGACGTTCGTGAAGACGAGGGCGCGGTTCGTGCTCTGGCCGTAGAGGCGGTAGAACTCCTCGCTGGAGAGGCGGGTGATGGCCTCGATGCTGTCGATGACGGTGTGTCCGGTGATGCCCGCCGAGGTTCCCTGTGCGAGTTCCGTCGCGTCGATTGCGTCGTAGAACTCGGGGAGCGGGACGCTCGTCGGATACTCGCGCAAGTCGTTAACGATGGTGCTGTCGAACCCGGCCGAAAGGACGCGGGCGTACTGGCGGATGCGGTCGCCGCCGCGCTGTTCGTCGATATCGAGGAGCGCCGTGACGGTCCGGCGGACCACGCCGATGCCCGGATTCTCGCGGCGGCCGCTCTCGTAGTCGGAGATGACCGACGAGGACACGTCGAGGTAGTCGGCGAGTGCGGTCTGGGACACGTCGAAGTCGGTGCGCCACTTGCGGAGCGTCGCTCCGGGGTCGTCGCTCAGCGTGATTTCACCCGCGATTTGCTCGGCGAGCGTCCGGCGCGCATCTGTCATGTCTTCGCATGTGGGAGAGGTCCCGAAAAGCGTATCGAAACCGGCCTTCGACGGGCGTCGAAATACGGGTCACGAACCGTTAGGCGTCGTGGACCGCATCAGTCGCCCCGAACCCCGTCGTCAATGAGGGAATACCGTTCTAAGCGAGCCCTCATCGGACACAACTCCGAACCTGTCACGCCGCGTTTGTTTGCTAACGATTGGCATCCGAAAGTACGCCCGGCCTACGACGACGGTTCCCACCAAACTACTTTCTTGGAAGCTGTCGTCCATCGTTCGATGCCATCGACGGTGGTACACGTCGCGGTGGGGGCCTTACTCGCCACGTCACTGCTCGCCGAACAGTTCGACACGCGGGCGGCGGTCATCGTGCTCGCCGCCGCCGCGTTTCCCGATATCGACACGCTGGTCGGGTTCTGGATTCAGGGGGGACACCGGGCGGTGTTTCACAACCTACTCATACCGACGGTCATCGGAATCGTCCTGCTCGCCGACTTGCTGGGGAAGAACCGAATCGGACGACGGTGGGGGGCCTACGGCGTCCGCGTCGCGTGGGTGAGTCTCTTCGCCTTCGTCGTCGCTGGAATCGGTCTCGACCTCGTTAAGAACGGCGTGAACGTGTTCTATCCGATTCACGACCAGTTCTACAGCGTCTCCGGGAAGCTCAGCGTCTCGAACAAACACGGAATCGTCCAGACGTTCCTCGAACCGCACGCCCGAGGGACAACGCACACGACCCACTACGATACCGGATTCGACCTCGCGCAGGGACCCGACCCGCGGAACGAAGAGCGCGTGTTTCCCATCGTGCGGAGCGGGCGACAACTGGCGTCGTGAACGAAAGCAGCGAGCACGCAATCAAAGCGCGGTCGGCCGACGACGGGACGCTCCAATGGTCGTCGTCGGTCAACATCGAGTACTACTGGCTCGGGGACCGCCTCACGGTCGCCAACGGGCGCGTGTTCTTCCGCGTCGGGAACACGATACTGGCGTTCGACGCGAAAAGCGGCGAAGAAGCGTGGACGACCGTGACGGACGCAGCGCTCGCGGGTGCCCTGTCGGTCGGGGGGGAAACGCTGTACGCCGGTGGCCGAGCGGACCCGGAGACGGAGACCGGAAACGCGGTCGTGCTGGCGCTGAACACGACGAGCGGGGACCTGGAGTGGCGACACGAGTTCGGAGGATGGGATTTCGACGAATACGGCCCGGCGGCCAACTCGCCCGTCGTCGTGGACGGGAAGGTGTACACCGCGACCTATCCGATGGGCTCGACGCTGGATTGGATGTACACGCAATACGGCGATTTCCACGTCCTCGGGAGCGACGACGGACCGGCCACTACGACCACCACGGAGGAGACGACTACCACGGAAGAAACGACCACTTCCGCCGAAACCACGACGACCACGAAGGAGACGACTACTACCGCCGAAACCACGACGAGCGAGAAAACGACCACAACCGCCAGCGAAATGACCACGACAAGTTCGACGACTTCGGAGACCACGACGACAACGACCACGACGACTTCGGGAACCACGACGCCGGGAACGACGACAACGACCACGACGACTTCGGGGTCACCGGGCGCAACCGAAACGACGGGAACGGGAGGGAATGGACAGCTCACCAGCACGACGACCGGAACGACGACCACCTCGGACGGACAGCCCGGATTCGGACTCCTCACCGCCCTCGGCGGCGTCGGCGGCGTCGGTGCGTACCTCCGGTCCAAAATCGAGCGCGAGGACTGACCCGACCGCATCCATCGAATTTTTGATAGACAGGGACGGATGGAACGGTGTGTCTCACGACGTTCCACCGGACACGCCGCGCGAGCAACAGACACTTTCGCTTCCCGAGTCGAAACTGGCGTCGCTTCAGGAGTGGGCGGTCGACGGCACCGGGTTGACAGCGGCGGCGCGGGTCCGCGACGCGGCGGGGCGAATCGCCCTCGTGAAGAATGGGTGGTCCGAGGGATGGATTCTCCCCGGTGGCGGGGTCGAACCGGGCGAAACACCGACGGAAGCCGCAAAACGCGAAGTGCGCGAGGAGACGGGATTGGATGCTACCATCGGCGCGCCGCTGGTCGTCCTCGACCAATCCTACGTCGCGGCGGCGGACGGGGAGGAACGGTTTTCGGCCCGGTACGTCGTGTACGCCGCTCGTTCGGAGGGAGACATTCCCGACGCGTCGCGGTTGGGCGTGCACGAGGGCGAGATTTCGGCGGCGGAGTGGTTCGAGCGACTGCCCGAGAACCTTCACGACGGCGACCTGCTTCGGCCGTATCTCCGGGACGAACCGTGATTACGCCCGCAACTGCTCGATAACCGTCTTCCTGAACGCCACCGCGACCGCACCGACCGCGAACAGCCACACCAGCACGATTTGGGCGAGCGTCGCGTTTCCGTCCGTCAGGCCCGTTCCGAGCAGGAAGTGAACGCCGATGGAGAGCAGGGATACGGCGAGTGGGGGCCGGACAAAGACCGACCCGCGTACGACCTCATCATGCAAGCAGAGGGCGGACTGATGAGCATCACCGGCGAGGCGGACGGCTCGCCTGTTCGAGTGGGCGTGGCCATCGCCGACATCGGCGCGGGGATGTACGCGACCCAAGC